>CAZZJD010000008.1:0-17576 GCA_964654305.1 uncultured Chitinophagaceae bacterium | reverse complement strand
TATGCAGAAAATATCATCCCTTCTGAGCTTTTCTTATTTTAAACGAACACTTCAATTTTTGCTGGAAGAATTTACCGAGGCACTTGAAAGCCCCGAAAAAAGACAATACAGGATATTGAAGAAGTTTATTTCCGAATAAAATCAGGTTGATGACGACCTGTTGAAAGCCCCGCCTAGTGCGGGGCTTTTTTAGTTGAATTTGATAAGGGTCTCTTTACATTGATTTTTTATCTCGTCGAGACAGAGATTGTTAATACTACCTTCATGGGTATGATGTAGGGTTTTGCGCTCAAAAGAGAACGCTCCCTCCTGAATTTGATTGCCGATAATCTGATAGGCATCTCTGAATGGTACTCCTTCGTTTACTAACTTATTCAATGCCTCAACACTAAAAAGCAAATCATATTTTTTATTGTCGAGCAAACCATCTTTTACTTCCATCAATTTAATGGCTTCATTTAAGATAGTTAGGCAGCTCTTCAATTCTTTAACAGCAGGGAAGAGTATTTCCTTAGTCAATTGTACGTCCCGATGATAACCTGAAGGTAGATTGCTTAATAACAAGGCTAGTTCATTTGGGATAGATTGCATCCTGTTTCCTTTGGCGCGTAACAACTCAAATACATCTGGGTTCTTTTTATGCGGCATGAGGCTGCTGCCGGTGGTCCATGCATCAGGCAGACTGATAAAACGAAACTGATCATTCATATACAAACAGCAATCCATACTTAATCGACTGATTGTTGCACCTAGTGCAGCCAAGGCCACACTGACAAATCTTTCGGTCTTACCCCGACTCATTTGCGCATAGATACTGTTAAAGTGTAATGTTTTGAATTGAAGTAATTCGGTTGTTCTTTTCCTTCTCAATGGGAAAGAAGAACCATAACCTGCACCGCTTCCCAGCGGGTTCTTATTTGCTATTTGATAAGCAGTACTCAACAATTCAAGATCATCGATCAATCCTTCTGCGTACGCGCTCAACCATAATCCGGCAGATGAAGGCATGGCTGCCTGCAGATGTGTGTAGCCTGGTAATAGTTTGTGTTTGTTTGCTTCGCTTTTTTCAATAAGTGTATTAAAAAGCACAACCACTAATTCTTTGATCTCTATAAGCTCAGCTTTCAAATACAATTTTATATCCGTTGCCACCTGATCATTCCTGCTTCTTCCACTATGAATTTTCTTACCTGCATCTCCAATCATTTCTGTCAGCAGTTTCTCCACCTGCGAGTGAACATCTTCGATTCCTTCTTCAATTACAAAAATCCCATTTTCAGCATTTTTTAAAATTATATTCAACCCTTCAACAGCCAACTTCGATTCTTCTTTAGACATAATACCTACTTCACCCAGCATGGTAACATGTGCAATGGATCCGGTGATATCATATTTAGCAAGCACTAAATCAAATTCTTTATCTCGCCCTACTGTAAACTCCTCAACAAGAGTTGTGGTGCTAGTGTTGTTTTTTTGCCAGAGTTTCATGATGAAATATATTAAGTAAAAAGTTTAAAGTTAAAAGTGAAAAGGAAATTCTTTTCCGTTGGCTATTGTATCAATCTTATCTTAATCCACAACTTACAACCTCTTTATCAATTCAATATATAAGTTTATTCCTTCTTTAATCTCATCTAAATTTATAAACTCATCCGCCGTATGACTCCTCGCGCTATCGCCCGGACCCATCTTTAATGCTGGGAATGGCATGAGTGCTTTATCGCTCGTAGTAGGAGATCCATAATAAGTTCTTCCCAATGAGATACCCGCCTGTACTAGCGAGTGATTTATCGGAATTGAAGTGGAACGAAGCCGCATACTGCGCGGCACTATGTCGCTGATCAGATTTTTTTTAAGCAAATCAATAATCTCTTCGAAAGTATATAGCTCATTACAACGAACATCTATTACAAATTTGCAGGAAGCGGGTACGACATTATGTTGCTTATTGTCTGTTTCGATGACAGTGACCGACATGCCCGTATCTCCTAATAAATCACTTACTTTATCAAATTTATACGATTGAAGCCACCGAATGTCGCTGACTGCTTTGTATAATGCATTCTCGCCTTCTTTTCTGGCAGCATGACCGGCAATGCCTTTTGCTTCGCAATCGACCACCATCAATCCTCTTTCGGCAACAGCCATCTGCATTTGTGTGGGTTCACCTACAATTGCAACTTCAACGTTTTCGGTTAGTGTCATCGCAAGTTCGATCCCATTTTTACCACTGATCTCTTCTTCAGCTGATGCAATGAAAATGATATTGAAGGGTAAGTCAGCATGATTATAGAAATACAAAAAGGATGCCAGTAAAGAAACAAGCGCCCCTCCGGCATCATTGCTGCCGAGTCCATAGAGTTTTCCATCTTCTATCGTTGGCATAAATGGATCGCGGGTATAATTATTATTGGGCTTAACCGTGTCGTGATGTGAATTGAGCAGCAATGATTTTTTTTCATTTGAAAAATATTTATTGCGTGCAAGAATATTATTTCCGATGCGCTCTGTCTTAATATTTTTCTTATCTAGAAAACGCACAATACAATCCGCTGTACCTTCCTCTTCCTTACTGAATGAGGGAATAGCGATCATTTGCTGTAGTAGCGCTATAGCTTCAAGGTAATATGTTTCGTGTTTAGACATTTTTATTATTCAATTATTATCAAACCTAAAGGGGTTATGATGATTTTGAGCTGTTTATAAGTTTAACAAATTGAGGTTAAAGGTTAAAGCCCAAAAGTTATGGCTATTGATTTTCGCCTATTAAGTATTCTTCAAACTACATATAACAACCATCAACTTACAACTTTATCTTCGTCCCCGCTTCTCCCTCAACGATCTTTCCCAAATTAAGCGCATAGCCGATCACCACAGAACTTACACCTGCTTCAATCGTTGCAAAGGCATTGCTAAGCTTCGGTAACATTCCTTCGGATATTATCGCTTCTCCATTTTTATTTTTCATAATCAACAATTCCTGATAAAAAGTTGAATCAATGACCGGTATAACTGAATCATCATTCTCTTTCTCCATCAACACCCCGTTCTTTTCAAAACAATAGATTAACGTTGTGTCATATAATTGACTCATGCCAATCGCAATTTCTTTTGCAATAGTATCCGCATTAGTATTGAGTAATTGCCCCTTTCCGTCATGCGTAACTGGTGCCAAAACGAGCGTATCAAAACTTTTCAATAAATTTTCTGCGGCATTCGTGGAAACTGTTTCCACATCTCCTACATATCCATAATCAATGCCAGAACTTGTCACCGGACGTTTATGAGCTAATAATATATTGCCATCTGCTCCACATAAACCGATCGCATTACATCGCAATGACTGTAGCTTAGCTACGATATTTTTATTAATAAGTCCCGCATATACCATCGTCACCACTTTCAAAGTGGCTTCATTCGTAATTCTTCTCCCGTCTATTTGCTGTTGAGGAATATTCAAATCCTTTGCCAGGTTTGTAGCCAGTTTGCCGCCTCCGTGAATCAATATCTTTTTCGAATTCAATGTCGCAAAAGATTCTAGAAAAGAGGCAAGTTTCTCAACATCATCAATGATATTTCCTCCAATCTTTATGATATATAATTTTTCCTTCATTAGTGTTTCATTGATTTTAGTATTTCAGCTATCACCGCCTGTGCAGCCCATACGCGATTACCGGCCTGTTGGGTAACCAGACTATTTTCAAAGTCAAGCATCTCGTCAGAAACCTCCACATTTCTGCGTACAGGCAGACAATGCATAATCTTTGCCTCATTCGTTATGCCCCATTTATTTTTATTTATCATCCAATTATCATCATTACATAACACTTTGCCATAATCATGATATGTACTCCAGTTTTTTATATATATATAGTCTGCATTTTCCATCGCTTTATTCTGATCATATTCAATGCTTGCATTCTGCGTAAATTGTTTATCCAACTCATAGCCCTCGGGATGTGTTATAACAAAATCAGCTTCGCCCCATTTATTTATCCACTGCGCAAAACTATTCGCTACACATTGTGGAATTGCTTTGATATGCGGCGCCCATGTTAAAATAACTTTTGGTTTTTTCTGAATTGGTTTAGTTTCTGTGATGGTGATCAGATCGGCAAGTGATTGCAAAGGATGAAGTGTAGCGCTCTCCAGGCTCAATATAGGAAGTCCGCTGTGCTTCACTAATTGTTGCATCGCAAATTCACCATAATCTGTAGCTTTATCAGAAAGGGTAGGGAAAGTGCGAAAAGCAAGCATATCAAAATATTGCCCCAATACAGGAGCTGCATCTTTAATATGTTCTACAGACGAACCATCCATTACTGCACCATCTTCAAATTCCCATTGCCAACCTTCGCTTCCTACATTGAATGTCATAGAGGACATACCTAGATTTTCAGCTGCTACCTGGGTGCTGATGCGCGTGCGCAGACTCGGATTGAGGAAGATCAACCCCAGTCTTTTACCCCTGCCGAGCGACTGATCCTTTAGCGGATGGGCCTTGTACTGCAAGGCCGACTGAATTAATTGATTCAAATCAGACACATCATATGCTGAAAGAAAATGTCGCATCTCGTAATAATTTAATTTGTCGCAATGGCTTTATTCAGTCGGTCAATAAAAAGATCGGCATCCTCTATCGTTAATGCCAGACTCGGCAATAAACGTACGGTATTCGGTTTTGCTTCTCCGGTGAATACACGATATTGATTGAGCAAACAACTTCTGAGTTTGGCATGTGACTCAGGCAGATCAAAACCAATCATCAATCCTCTTCCTCTGAGATTTTGCACGACTTCTATTTTCGAGAGCTGCTGCATTAGATAATCACCTGCCACGACCGCATTTTGCATCAGATTTTCTTCCTCCATTACTTCTAGTACGGCTAATGCTGCCGCACAGGCAAGATGATTGCCACCGAATGTGGTACCCAGTTGAAAATGTTTAGGCCGTATATGAGGTGCAATTAAAATTCCCCCAATTGGAAAACCATTGCCCATTCCCTTTGCCATTGAATAGATATCTGCTTTCACTTCCGCAAAATCATGACTGAAAAATATTCCGGTTCTCCCATAACCGCACTGCACCCCATCAGCAATATATATCGCTCCGTACTGATCACATAATTTTCTAATCAACTGAAGAAAAGTAACGGAAGCTTCCTGAATCCCCCCAACACCCTGTATACCTTCAATAATCACGGAAGATATTTCATGACCCTCTTTCTCAAAATATTCTCTTAATGCGGATTCATCATTAAAAGGCAGAAAAACGACATGTTCATTTTCGTTCACAGGCGCACTATAACTTTTATTATCAGTTACACTTACCGCTAATGAGGTTCTGCCATGAAAAGCTTTAGAAAATGCAATGATCTTTTTTCGTCTGTTATGAAAGCTCGCCAATTTCAATGCATTCTCATTCGCTTCAGCGCCGCTATTGCAAAGAAAAAGTTGATAATCATTCTTGCCGCTTACTGCTCCAAGTTTGTCGGCAAGTTGTTGTTGAAGCGGAATAATGATGGAATTGGAATAAAAAGCAATTTTGTTCAACTGATCTTCAATTCGCGCTTTCCATACAGGATGCGTATGTCCGATGCTGATCACGGCATGGCCGCCATACATATCCAGATACTCATTGCCTTGATTGTCCCACACACGTGATCCACTTGCTTTCTCAATACAAAGATTATTGAGTGGATATACATCAAAAAGTTTCATATTAAAAGTAATTCGCTTTTAATTGGAGTCCGGTCGTTTCATCAATACCAAACATCAGATTCATATTTTGCACCGCTTGTCCGCTTGCACCTTTCAGTAAATTATCAATGGCTGAATGAACGACCAGCTGTTGACCGACTTTCTCCAGTTGAATCATACATTTATTCGTATTTACTACCTGCTTCAAAAAAAGAGAACCATTGATTAAAGTAGTAAAAGGATGGTTCTCATAAAATGATTCATACATGTTCTCAAGCTCCGTTAACGACCAATCACAGTTCAGCTGACTACTGACAAAAATCCCTCTTGTAAAATCACCTCGCCAGGGAATGAAATTCAGATTTGTATCACTTTTATTTTCAGTTGACTTTATGCGATTGAGTGTAAAACATACTTCCGCCACATGTTGATGTGTGAGTGTTTTATAGGCCTGTATATTATTGGCTCTCCAGCTGAAATGGGAAGTCTCCGACATTCCCACACCCGCACCAGTGCTTCCTGTAATACCAGTTGTATAAATATCTCTAAGTAATCCCACTTTTGCCAGCGGCAATAATCCTAATTGTATGGCCGTAGCAAAACACCCTGGATTGGCAACATATTTTGCTGAAAGGATAGCTTCCTTATTAGCTTCAGGCAAACCGTATATAAATGTTGTTCCGTTATTTGATGGGTAGGGGTTAGCTTCTGTGGCACGATGATCATTGGAAAGATCAATGATCTTAATATTTGAAGGTATTTCATGCTGCGCAAACAGCTTTTTTGCATCGCCATGCGCTACACAAAGAAACAAAACATCAATCGTATTCAATGATAATTCATTCGTGAACTGTAATTCAGTTTCACCAGCAAGATCAGCGTGAATGCTACTGATGAATTTTCCTGCCTGCGAATGACTGTGTACAAATTGAATGGCTGCATTCGGATGATGAATTAACAAACGAATTAGCTCGCCACCTGTATAACCGGCTCCACCGATAATACCAACTCTTATTTGATTTTTAGAGTTCATGTTGCTCATGATTTATTTTCCTCGCTTTGATGAACGGATTGCCAGATACGAGTTTGGTTACCGAATATAGTAGAGAATCCGCGTACATCATTACCGGTATAACCTGAGTTCATCTCTCCGTATTTACCAAAGCGACTGCTCATTAAATCATATTTACTTTCAATACCATGAATCAAAAAACGATACGGAAGTAATTCAATAATTACTTTACCGGTTACCGACTTCTGACTATTTTCAAAATACGCTTCGATATCACGCATCACCGGATCGAGGATCTGTCCTTCATGCAACCAGTTTCCATAGAATTGAGCCAGGGTATCTTTCCATTGCAGTTGCCATTTTGTGAGGACATGTTTTTCTAAAGCATGATGCGATTTGAGAATGATCATTGGCGCAGCAGCTTCAAATCCTACTCTTCCTTTTATACCGATGATTGTATCACCGATGTGAATATCTCTCCCTATGCCGTAAGCTCCGGCTTGTTGCTGTAAGGCTATAATTAGTTGGGATGGATGATTATATCTGATGCCATTCAATGCAGCTGGTTCTCCCTTTTCAAAAGTAAGTTCGATCATTTTAGGCTCCGATTCTGTACAAGCGGTTGGCCACGCTTCTTCAGGCAACATGCCTTTGCTGTTGAGTGTTTCTTTCCCCCCTACACTAGTGCCCCACAAACCTTTATTAATGCTATAGGCTGCTTTTTCAAAATTCATCTCTACCCCTTTGCTTTTCAGATATTCAATTTCTGCTTCCCGACTTAATTGCATATCGCGGATGGGCGTGATAATTTCAACACCGGGCATCATAATATGAAAAATCATATCAAATCGTACCTGATCATTTCCGGCTCCGGTACTCCCGTGCGCTACAGCATCCGCATTCAATTGCTTGACGTGTTGAGCGATATGAATCGCCTGCATCAATCTTTCTGCGCTTACACTAAGTGGATACGTATTATTCTTCAGACAGTTTCCGAATATCAGATACTTGATGATACGATTGTAGTAATCGGCAACAGCATCAATTGTTTTGTGAGATTCCACCCCAAGTTTATAGGCGTGTTTTTCAATATTATTCAATTCTTCTTTTGTAAATCCGCCTGTATTCACAATGATGCTATGTACTTCATATCCTTTCTCTTCACTTAGATATTTGGCACAATACGTGGTATCCAGTCCACCACTGAAACCCAGCACTACTTTTTTCGTTTCGTTATTATGCATGAATTATAAAATAGAAATGCTTATATTTTTTTGCTTATTATTTTGCTGCTTCATTTTTCCTTTACGAAGCAACTTCATAAATTTCCACTCTTTGTATCGCATCAATCGCTCAATCACGCTTTTCTTTTCTTCAAAGAATTTCTGTGTTTCCTCCGGTTCATAGTGATCTGCAGGATCATAGAGCATGGCCGTACACATACAATTTTTTCTTTCTTTGCTGATCAGAATTTCATAATTCACACAGCTTTTGCAACCTGCCCAAAACTCTTCATCTTGTGTAAGCTCGCTATAGGTGACCGGCTCATAGCCTAGTTCACTGTTGATCTTCATCACTGCAAGGCCGGTGGTTAGACCGAATATTTTAGCGCCTGGAAATAACTCCCGACTGAGTTCAAATATTTTTTTCTTGATCGATTTAGCAACGCCACTTTTTCTGTAATCGGGTCTTACAATCAAACCACTATTTGCAACGAACGCACCATGACTCCAGGTCTCTATATAACAAAACCCCACCCATTCGCCCGTATTTGTAAGAGCAATAACGGCTTTCCCTTCTCTCATTTTATCAGCAATGTATTGCGGACTTCTTTTGGCAATTCCAGTCCCACGTGCTTTAGCACTTTCTTCCATGCAGGTGGTAATCGTTTCAGCATATACTGATTCGCTACTTTGTGCTATTTTGATAATTATATTGTTATCGTTCATTTTTTTAAACTTCCCATCAAAAGCGGATGACCAATCCAAAATATTGGGGGTTGAAGGATCTTCACTGACAGGGGTCTTGGTGAGGGACTTGTCCTGTCAGAAAATGCGTCGGCATAATGAACGTTTATATATGCATGAATACATAGTCAAACAAAGGAATGTAGACAATGGTCGCATTGCTTTGATATTAATGACGATAAAATTGTTTGCTACCGCAAAAATATAAAATCAAATTATGCTTGCAGAAAAAATATAGCTAACGAACGTACGGAAACAAGTGAAATTAAGTATTCTCTATTTCTTTCTTACTTCAATTGTATTGATGTTTTTACCAAGATAGGGTATTAATCCTTCGTCTGTAAGGAGGCTTTTGGCTCCGTCATCATTTTTTAAAAGCTGATTAAAAAATAAAAGTGAAGATGCTCTTACCATTTTTTGTACTTCCTTCTGATTCTTTGTTTTAATTCCTTTTGTTGCCTTCCCTTCATTATCGGTAAAATCTAAATGTTGCACCTGATTTAACCAAATAAATATATTATTCCCATTTTCAGGCCAATATTTAAAAGCATCATAACGTGAGGTTGATGATATGCCTCCTATAAGTTTGTCTTCCGTTCCTGTAATTCCCAGAAGGGGAATGGATAGTGATTGAAAGCTCTCTTCTTTGAAAAACGGTTCACCAATTCCTTGTGGCGAAAGTGCGATACATGCTTTTACTCGTTTATCTTTCATATCAGGCGCAAGTCCATTTTTATATTCTTTTCTTGGTTCTAGCCAATCTAAAACTGGTTTTATTCCTGCAATAGCCATGCTTGTGTATGCACCAAACGAATGGCCTAGTACGCCAATATTTTCAATATCTATTTTATTTTTTAAAATATCATTTGTTTCATTCAAAATGATCGCCTGGTCAATAATAAAGCTTACATCTTTGGGGCGTCCAAGTACTTCTTTGCCATTGTGAACCATTGCATTTAAGTTCTTCATTATTCTAAGTGAACTTTGTAAGGCTTTTGTATTGCTGCCGGTATGTTCAATGCAGAATACGATATATCCGAATGAAGCTAAATGATCAGCAAGGCCATAATGTGTATCCCAGTTTCCCCCTGCACCATGTGAAATTATGATCAACGGATATTTCCCACTTTCTTTTGGATAATGAATTTTAATGGGAATATTTTTTGAACGACTTGTGTCGATAATTGTATTGAATTCAATGATCTCTACGCGATGCTCACCTTTTGCGGAATAATCTGTTTGTCCAAAAACCAACTGAACCGGAAAGCACAAAATCAACAAGTAAAATAGGAATCTACACATTTCAATATTATTATCCCTTAAAACGATGAATCTCGTTTTCTATTATTACAAATCACATCTACCTTTCTATATCTTTTTTGTAGATGTTAAATGAGTGAATTTATTTTTTTTACTGATTAATCATGAGTGGCATCACAAGCATCAGCACATCTTCTCCTTCACTCTGTTCCGCAGGTTTCAGAAGACCTGCTTTGGTAGCGGTACTTAATTCAATTTTAACTTCTTCAGTTTCGAGGGCGCCTAACATTTCAATCAGAAAGCGAGCATTGAAAGCGATCTGCATATCTCCTCCATCATAACGACAACTCATTCTCTCATTCCCTTCAAAACTAAAATCAACATCCTGTGCCGCCAGCTGTAGCTGACTGCCTTGTACACTTAATACAACCTGATTGGTGCTCTTGTTACTAAAAACTACCACCCGACGGAGAGCAGATTGGAATTCGAGACGATTTAAATAAAGATTATATGGGTTGTCTGCAGGAATCACAACGCGGTAATCCGGGAATCGGGCATCAATTAGGCGACAAACCATTTCAGTAGTACCATGAATAACAAATAAATGATTGCTATTGTAAGATAAAGTGATTGCGTCATCATTGTCGGGAAGCGCAGACTTTAGTAGGTTCAGTGGCTTTTTAGGAACGATAAAAGATTCTTTTTTTGGACAAGACACATCCGTACGCGTATAACGAACCAGTCGATGTGCATCAGTTGCGACAAAAGTCAACCCCTTTTTATCGAGTTCAAAAAACACCCCGGTCATAGCGGGCCGTAAGTCATCGGAACTAACCGCAAAAATAGTTTTATTAATGGCTGTTACCAATGCAGCAGATGTTGTTTGAAAAGAAGTTGTATCATCGGCTACAGGCTCTTTGGGGAAAGCGTCCGGGTTTTCCCCCATGATCTTATACTTTCCGTTATCACTGGTAATTTCTACCGCATAATTTTTTTCAATATTGAAAGTCAATGGCTGATCCGGAAGATTTTTTAGAGTATCCATTAAAATGCGGGCAGGAATACAGATTTTCCCCGTCTCTTTGGATTCGATGTCCATATGAATTTTCATTACCGTTTCCAGGTCAGTAGCCACAACTGTTAACTTATTCATACCAATGTCGAACAAGAAATCTTCGAGAATGGGAAGTACTGTATTGGCATTGATCACACCATTGATCTGTTGTAATTGTTTGAGTAGTGCGGAAGAAGAAACGATAAACTTCATAAAGAAACTATGTTTGTGCGCGAAAGGTAATTAAAATATCTTTTTGCTTCGCAAATTTAGCCGACAGGAGGTTATATATCTTCTTTTCTTTTGAAAACCTTTATCCACATCTTGTCATATCGGCATCTATGAATAATTTGCAGTATGCAGCTAAAGTCTAAACTACCCCAAACCGGTACTAATATCTTTACGATTATGAGTGCGCTGGCCACGGAATATAAAGCCGTAAATCTGGGACAAGGTTTTCCTGATTTTCCTATGAGCCCCGAACTTACCGATCTGGTAGCGTCAGCCATGAAAGCCGGATACAATCAATACATGCCTATGGCCGGGCTCATGAGCCTGCGCGAAGGAATTGCAGCAAAAAATGAGGCCTTATATGGTGCCCTTGTGAATCCTGACACAGAGATCACGATTACGCCAGGGGCGACTTATGCTATTTACACAGCACTCACTACTATCCTGCATCCGGGCGATGAAGTAATCGTTTTTGAACCTGCCTATGATATCTATATTCCTAATATTGAAGTCAATGGTGGCAAGGCCGTTACGATTCCTCTTTGCGAAAAAGATTTTTCGATCGACTGGCAAAAAGTAAAAGCTGCCATCACATCAAGGACTAAAGCAATTCTGATCAATTCACCCCACAATCCTACAGGCACCATATTGACGGAATCAGATATGAATGAATTGATGGATCTTGTTGAGGGTACCAATATTTATATCATAAGCGATGAGGTGTATGAGCATCTGGTCTATGATGGGAAAAAACATCAAAGTGTTCTTTGCTATCCGGCTTTATGGAGGCGTAGTTTTGTTTGTTTTTCATTCGGGAAAACATATAGTTGTACCGGCTGGAAATTAGGTTACTGCATCGCTCCGGCTACGCTTACTGCTGAATTCAGAAAGATCCATCAGTTCAATGCTTTTACCTGCAATTCGCCTATGCAGGTAGCCCTAGCAAGTTTTATAAGACACCCGGATCATTATTTACAATTAGGTGCTATGATGCAGGAAAGAAGAGATTATTTTTTAAATCTTATGAAAGAAAGCCGCTTTACTTTTCTCCCCTCTTATGGAAGTTATTTTGTATGTGCAGACTATCGTAATATCAGTGATGAGGATGACTTTCGGTTTGTGCAAAAACTTACGAAAGAGGCAGGTGTGGCATTGATCCCCATTTCTGCATTTTACCAGCATAAAAAGATATCACATACAGTTAGGTTTTGTTTTTCCAAGAAGAAGGAAACGCTGGAACAGGCTGCCGAAAGATTGATAAGGTTATAACCCATAAACCTCGTTATTTTTGTCTCATGTCTAAACCTGTCATTTGTATCGGCGCTTCTTTTGTGGATGAATTATTTCATGCAGGAGATCCTGTTTTGAAGGCAACGACCAATTCGGCTTCTGTTACCAAAACATCTGGTGGAGTGAGTCGAAATATTGCTCATCAACTGGCCATGTTGGGCGTGCCGGTTCATTTGATAAGCGTATTTGGAAGCGATAGTGATGGACGCTGGCTAAAAGATCAAATTCAGGAAGTGGGTGTTCAGGTGGACGCTTCCGTTACGAGGGAGGGATTGTCGGGAAAATATACAGGTATTCTGGATGCAGACGGCTCATTATTTGCTGCCTTTCTTACTAATAGTGCACTGGAATGGATTACGCCTGAATATTTACAGTCGCAATCAAATTTGCTAGAAGAAGCAGCATTTATTTTAGCAGATGCAAATATTTCTGTAGAGGCTGTCCAATGGCTGCTTTCTTTTTGTGGATCCAGGCAGATTCCTTTTATTCTCGAGCCGGTATCTGTTCCTCCTGCAAAGAAATTTCAGCATATAGATATGCAGGGAATGTATCTGATTACACCCAATGAAGACGAGCTCCCCGTGATGTGTGATGAAAGAGCCGGTTTGACACAACACCAGATAGAAGAGTTATTAAACAGAGGGGTGCAAAAGATCTGGTTGCATAATGGTAAACATGGTTCTGCTCTTTACAGCCGCAATCATACGATCTCCCTTCATGCGCCGGAAGTAGAAGTGGTGGATTGTACAGGGGCGGGTGATGGTTCGCTCACCGGATATTTGTTGGGCAAGTATCTTGGTTTTCCAGATGCTGCCTGTTTAAGACTTGCCCATACTTTATCGGCTGAAATTTTGCAGGTAAATGGAGCCATCGCTCCTAAACTTAGCCAGGAAGAGTTGTTGTCGCGCGTACCACTCTATTACCCTGATTTTTCATCTTGTTTAATACCTTGATTTTTCATGAATATCTCTCCTCTTTTATCGATCGACTCTACGGTAGCAGAAGCGATTCGGCAGGGCCGTCCGGTAGTAGCACTAGAATCTACTATTATCTCTCACGGTATGCCTTACCCGAAAAATGTGGAAACGGCTTTGCAAGTGGAAGAAAATGTAAAAAATAAGGGCGCCCTACCGGCAACAATTGCATTGATCAATGGTGTTTGTAAAGTGGGATTGAGTAAAGATGAAATTGATTATTTGGGTAGCACTACTGATGTATGGAAAGTAAGTATTCGCGATATGGGTTATGTGCTGAGTCAAAAACGAGTGGGAGCCACTACGGTTGCGGCAACCATGCGTATCGCTGCTAAGGCAGGAATTCGTTTCTTTGTAACAGGCGGTATCGGAGGTGTACATCGCGGCGCAGCAACTTCTATGGATATCTCAGCTGACCTCACGGAACTTGGAAAGACTCCTGTGGCGGTAATTTCATCCGGTGTAAAATCTATTTTGGATATCGGACTAACGCTCGAATATCTCGAAACGCTAGGTGTACCCGTAGTAACCCTAGGAAGTACTGAATTTCCCAGTTTCTATTCCCGAGAAAGCGGATATACATCACCGTTATATATAGATCAAATTTCTGATATCGCTGCTTTATTAAAAAGTCACTGGACTTTTGGGCTTGAAACCGGTGTGCTTATTGCTAATCCAATTCCTAAGGAAATGGAAATACCTGCCTCCAGCATGGAAGAAATGATTCAGAATGCTTTGGCAGCAGCTGAAAAGAATCGGGTAAAAGGAAAAGAAGTCACTCCTTTCTTATTAAAGTGGATTTCTGATTATTCTCACGGAGAAAGTCTGGAAGCAAACATTCAACTCATCCTACATAATGCTTCAGTAGGCGCGGAAATTGCGGTAGCTTATAATTAGAAATTAATAATCATTGCTGTCCGGGGAATATTATATATTACTGGCGCAGGTCTCCCGACCTGTGCCTCAGTTTTACTCGCACGTAAAGTTTTATGGTTACTTTAATGTGATATTTTTTATTGTTTTTTAGCCACATTGAATGCAAAACATTTCTATGTTATCGCTAAAAAGAAAGTAACCAAAAAAAATCTAGGCAAACCATATTCGTTTATCGTTGGTCGTTGATCGTCTATCGAAAAGCACGAAAAACGACCAATGATAAATCGTTTGTTTGAGTACTTCATTCAACGCACTCCTTTTCTACTTTACAAACTTTATGAACTTTTGAACTAACTTACTTCACCCTTCCCCAATTTTCGCCACTCTTGATACGATAAATGGTCATTTCGCTGACATTATATTTTTTTGCAAGCTGATTGAAGGTGAGTTTTCTTTTCGGATCTTCTATGATCTTTTTTATGGTGCGAACCTGAGTAGGAGTCAGTTTTAACCCTTTTTGAGTCGTTGTTTTTTCTCGTTGCAGTGCTTTATAAGCAATTTTCAAAGGACTTTTTTGCTGATGTGCAGCCATTTCCTCTAAGCTGGCCCACTTCAAATTAGATGCCCGATTATCATTTTTTTTGTGATTGAGATGAATTACATATTTGTGTCGATTGCCAGCCTTCTTTAAAAACAAACGTGCAATTTCTCTGTGCAGATAGATTGTACCATTATTTTCGGGTCTGTGCAGATTGAGGGTTTGATATCCGGTAGTGAGCGATCCTTTCAATAGTTTGCCATCTTCCATCAAATCCACCGAATAACTGGCACAACGGCCCATGTTGGAAACAGCATATTTTTTTTTCAGGGATCTCCATCCCGAAAACTGCATTTGCTTCCATTGTTCGCCTGCCAATTTCTTGATCATAAATAAACTTCTAAATAAATATACAGAAATCAGTTGCTCCGTATTTCTTTTCCTTGCATTATTTTTTCAACATTTCCAGAAATTCCGATTCGCTGATGATTTTGATGGAGCTGATTTTCTTTGCTTTTTCCAATTTACTTCCGGCATCTTCTCCCACAACAAGATAGTGTAGTTTGGCACTCACGGAAGAGACAAGTTTTCCACCTTGTGCTTCCACCATTTCTTCTGCCTCAGTTCTTTTAAGGGTAGGAAGGGTTCCGGTAAACAAAAAGGTTAATCCCTGAAGATTCCCTCCTTTATGTAGGTCCCGATGCAGATTTTGCAAGATTACACCGAGAGATTCTAACTCTTTCAGCATACGGATATTATCTTCTACTAAAAAGAATTGCCGGATGGAGGAAGCTACTTTCGGACCGATATCTTCCAGTTTCATAAGATCCTCCTCACTCATTTTTGCGATATCCAGCAGATGATTTACGGCATTAGCCAGCGTTTTAGCTGTGGCCTCTCCAACAAAGCGGATCCCCAGTGCATAGATCAAACGATGAAGCGGTTGATCTTTTGATTTTTCGATAGCTGCCTTCAGATTGTCCACACTTTTTTTACCATAACCCTCTAATTTTTCAATTGTATCATAGGGTAGGCGATAGATGGATGGTATATCTTTCAGAAAATCCAATGCAAAAAATTTCCGAACATGTGATTCTCCAAGCCCCCGTATATCCATGGCATCTTTACTGTTGAAATGGATGATTCTTTCAACAACCTGTGCCATACAGTTGATATTAGTGCAACGCCAAACGGCTTCAGATTCGGATTTAAATAATGGATCCTGGCAAACCGGACAATTTTTTGGGAACACGATATTTGTTTCTGATCCGGTTCGCAGTTCCGCGAACGATTTCACTACATAAGGAATCACATCTCCGGCTCTTTCTACCAAAACACGATCTCCCAGTTTCAGATTCTTTTCACGAATAAAATCTTCATTATGCAGCGATATACTGGCAACGGTTACGCCACCAATAGGCACGGCATCTATCTTGGCTACCGGAGTAACTGCGCCCGTTCTTCCCACCTGAAACTCAACGGCTCTTAAATATGAAGTAGCTTGTCTAGCCTTGAATTTAAAGGCGATCGCCCATCGGGGATGATGAGAGGTCATCCCCATTTTTTCCTGCATCAGTAAATCATCAACCTTAATCACCATACCATCAATTTCATAGGGAAGTGTATCGCGGATGGATTCATATCGTGTACATTCTTCAACAATGCCATCAATTCCTTTGATTACTTTTTTTTCCAGTTCCGGACTTCGGAAACCTAGCTCCCATAGCATAGACAGAGATTCATGGTGAGAAAGCGGTGGGTAGGCATCCTGATCCGTATTAATATAACCGATATGATATACAAAAGCTTCCAGATTTCTTTTAGCCACTTCTTTTGGGTCTTTTAATCGAAGGGTGCCGCTAGCTGCATTGCGCGGGTTGGCTAAAGGAGGCAGATTCTCTTCTGCTAATTGACGATTAAAGGCGGCAAATTTTTCTTTATTCATCAACACCTCTCCTCTGATCTCAATTTGTCTGATTCCATATTTGCTGAAAGGGGCAGAAAGCGGAATGGTATGGATCTGACGGATATTCGTCGTGATATCTTCCCCTTCAGTGCCATCACCACGGGTGGCCGCTCTTACTAGTAAATCGTTTTCATATATTAGTGAAATACTCGCTCCGTCAAATTTAGGTTCGATACAGTATGTAACTTCTGTTAATCCTGTAGCTTCTCTTGCTTTTCTATCCCATTCTTTCAGGTCCTCTGCATCATAAGAATTTTCAAGACTTAACATAGGGACCAGATGTTGCACTTTCTTAAAATCATTGCCAAGCCCCTTGGCAACTCTTTGTGTGGGGGAGTCGGGCGTAATGTAAGAAGGATGGGCAGATTCAATCAGTACAAGCGTTTGATATAATTGATCATATTCGGCATCACTGATGAGCGGATCATTTAAGATATAGTAACGGTATTCATGGAATTTAAGTACGGCTCGCAATGAATCGATTTCATGAATAACGATACTGCCGGATCTGAGCTTTTCCAGCAACTGATCGGTAAGGTTTTGTAATAAAATGGTATCTGATGAACTGAACATGAAAAAATGAGATTGTAAAATTAAGGCCGGAAAGATATTGTAAAGGATAATAAATAAGATTAATGAATATAACTGAAAAAAAATACTGCATATGATGTATTGCTCAGATGGTTTTGATTTGAAAATTTTACATCTA
>CAZZJD010000007.1:0-18032 GCA_964654305.1 uncultured Chitinophagaceae bacterium | reverse complement strand
GAGATTCATCCTCTGATAAGCAAGTGGCATATTGGATAGTTCAATATCTATCTGATGTGTGCCCTTTAATGTATCAACAATAAAAGGATCTTTAACAACAACCCCATCCAGTTTAAATGTTTTGATTTCCTTACCTGTACCCATAACCGAAATATTGAGTACTGCATTTTTATAGACAAAGCCACTCAAAGTTTTCTTTCCACTATAGGAGGTTGGTACTGCAGGACTAAAGCGAATGCCATTGGTTTCAAATTGCATACCCATAAATACTCTGTGAACCATCGCAATATTTCCTGCCATACTCCATAACATTCTTGCCGAGTTCACTTCTGTTCCCTGAAAATCTCCTGTAGAAGCAACCATGTTTTCGTAATTAGTCAGAAAGAAGGCGCCCGCCCTATATATGGAAGCCAATCCATGATTTAAAGCTGCTTCATTGCCCACTTTCGCGGCTGCCAGATTCCAGTAGGCTTGAACAAAAGGCCAGATTGCATTATTATGATAAGGTGGGATACCAGGTATTTGCGGATAGATACAGGTAACTCCATAGGTAGTTAATGGAGATCTTTCCATGATGGAAGCAGCTTGTTGTTGATCTGCCACATCAAATAAAATACTCAACGCTTCTCCCAGTGCCTCAAATCTCTTGGAAGCAATAAGATATGTTCTTCCATATAAGTATTGATTATAATATCCTTTGTCGGGATTCCATAAATTTTTATTGATCGACTTTCTGATCACCTCTGCTCTTCTTTCAAAAAATAAAGAAGATTGTCCCAGCTCTTTTGCCATCATACCGGCAATTCTTTGCGCCTGATAATGCAAAACATTCGTTCCTAGATTTTGCGACATATAGATATCTGCATTATTCATCCATCTCGGATAGGTTTGCTCTCTCCAATCAAGAAAGGAAGATTCTCCCTTATACATTCCTGTAGAAGGATCAAAAAGTACTTTATCATCATCTTCCAATGTATTCTTCACAATCTCATAAGCAAGACTCAGCCAGTCTTTATCTCCCGTTACTTTATACAACTCCCATGCTGCAAGCACCCATACAGTTCTATCAGAAGACACCGGCCATGACCCACCCGATCCGGTATCCTGCACAATCCGTTTTCTCTTTACTTTTTTAAGTAACGAGATCTTTGCGATATCAGGTTGATGATAAGCAAAAGCAAGTAAGATACTATAACTGATATCCCGAGTCCACACTCCTCCCCACTCCAGGCCAGTGCGGAAAGTGCTGTCAGCCTCAATATTTTTCAGGGCTTCTTCCAGCGACAAATTATATAAAGCATCAACGATAGGCTGCTCAGATTTATACGCAGGCTTTTTGGAAATATCTGTTGATAAATTCCATGTTTTTTGTTGCTGTGCATTAGGGTTGTAGGGATTAAATAATAGTTTGATTGTATAAATGCCATCGCCATCCGCATCTTCCATCTTTAATCCTTTACTGCCGAGATTTACAAAATCCCAAGACAAAGGAGCCGCAGCACCCGCAATATATACCCCTTTAAAATCAGACTTTGTAATGCGGGATCCATCATACGCATCATAATATCCTTTCTCTTCCAATTGTTTTAATACCGGACGCATATCGACGCGGAAAGTATAACTATAATTGGCAGGCAGATAAGATGCGGGAGGATCGGGAACCGGATTCGGTAATTTACCAAACTCAACTAGTGGCGACTCAGATTCCTGACGCAGAATCACCCAATGATCATTGCCTGGTGCCATTTCATTATCCTTTTCATTGATGCTAAACTTGAATTTTATGAGGCGTGAAAAGGTTCCGGCTGCCGGACTCACATAACCGGACTTAATCTGCGTAGGAGAAATGACGGTAGATATATTATTTCCCTGCACTACTTTGTCTTTATGAACAACATATATATCAGATTCATAAAGCAATTTCTTTTTAAATAATGTGCAGGATTGCATCATTACAACACTCAATAAAAGCGTAACGAATTTTGTTTGCATGTATCAAATTTTTCTGAATAAGCAGATCATCCTCCGTGATGATGAGGGTTTTGGTCAGCATGCAGCGGACCAAACTCACTTGTATAAATTTTAAACAAGAGTAAAAAATAACTAATTAAAAGTGGCCCGAAAATAAATCCCCAAAAGCCAAATAAACTGAGTCCAACGATAACACCTAACACCGTAATGATCGGATGTACATTACCCAGTTTTTTCATAAGCGTTACACGTGCAAGATAATCCACGTTGCCGGTAATCAGTAAACTCCATATCGTTAAACCAATACCAGCACCATTCTGTCCCTGCGAAAATAAATAAACTACAATGGGCGCCCATATCACCATTGTTCCTATTAACGGGAAAAACGCGAATACGCCTGTCATGAAACCCCATAATACAAATTCATTGATACCGAAAATCCAGTATCCGATTAGCGCAAAAACACCTTGAATAAATGAGATCAGGGGAATGCCGATTGCGTTGGCTCGTACCATATTCATCGTCTCATCTCCGAGAATAGAAATGTTTTCATCTTTCAGCGGAAGTAAATTCTGAATCGACTTTTCCATAGCATTACCATTAATGAGCATAAAAAAATACAAAAACATCATCATGGCAATGTTGCTGAGAATAAGTGCGGTACTGCTTAAAAAGGCGGGGAAGAAATTTGCTATTTTTTCTTGAAGCTTAGCGATCGTATCTGGTGTAAGTAAATCCTGTCCGGTCCATTCCTTTACTTGTTGTGAAACAGCCTTGATTCCTTGCATCAACTCCTGTGAATGACTAAACATTTCGTTGATACGAGGGGCAATCAAAGAAAATATCCAGTAAACAGGCAGGCCAAACAATACCAAAAAAGCAATTAAAAATATAGTAGCTGTAAGATTTTTATTCCATCTGCCATGAATCGTCATCCTTCGATACCATCCTCTGCTTAATATGTACAATGTGAGCGCTCCTAAAAAGCCGGGCAGAAAAATATATAATTCTTTGATTAGCAAAAAACCAAGTGACAGCAAAGCAATCAATAAAATAATCTGACGAAGTCGGTTAGAAAAAGATGCCATAGTTGCTTAAAATTACAACAGAACAATGAATTAAGAGAAGTTGAACAAATTATTGAGATTAATCTTCCCAAACTTTTAATCCTTCGCTGCAATTAGCACAGATATCAATATTTTTTCTACCCTTACTCATGAGATGACGAAAGTTTCGGTAGTCTTTACTTTTCCAGACTTCTTTCATAGTCGCCGTTTTCAAATCTCCTAAAGTATGCTGTGCGTCTTTATCAAAACAGCAGGGCGTCACTTTCCCGTCCCATGTAATCACATTCGAATGCCAAAGTTTCCAGCAATGGTTACTGAGTTTATGTTTGGGCTGATATCGTCCGTTATGATCTTTTTTATACCGACTGTACCGGTTGTTCTCAGGTATCAACCCATTGGGGTCTTGCTCATAATCATATACCTGTGCAGTTTTTAACCATACATCATCTACTCCTATATCTTTCGCCAACTTTTTTACATCATCGATCTGATGTTCATTGGGTTTAACCACCAGAAACTGAAAGACCAGAAAGGGCTTTGAGGAGCGCAATTGTTTTTTCCATGCTACCACTCTTTTCGTTCCTTCGATGACTTTTTCAAGATTTCCTCCCACTCTGTATTGACTATACACATCCTGGGTAGTGCCGTCAATTGAAATAATCAGGCGGTCTAGTCCGCTTTCAACAGTTGCCTTTGCCTTTTCATCTGTTAAATAATGGGCATTGGTGGAGGTGGCAGTATAAATTTTTTTGGAGGCGGCATATTGAACCATATCCAAAAAATCAGGATGTAAATATGGTTCTCCCTGAAAATAAAAAATAAGATAAAGTAGCTCTTTATGCATCGCATCAATCGTTTGCTGAAAGAAATTTTTTTCCAGCATACCGGTTGCTCGGGTAAATGAGCGGATTCCACTCGGACATTCCGGACAACGAAGATTACAGCTAGTAGTAGGTTCGAATGAAACCGAGATGGGATATCCCCATTGTATAGGGCGATTCAGCAAACGCGAAAGGCGATAACTCGACCATAATTTGATTGCATTGACGACTCTTCTGAAAGTAAGTTTGCCTGCAAAGTTTATAGCATCGATATAATGAAATCGCCCCATCAAATCAAAGATACAGCGAAAGAGAAAGAAGTTGAGGGATGTAAGTTGTAGGTTGTGTTTTTCATAGCCAGGGGTGACAAACCATACGGATCGATCGAAGTTATGCGTCATGTTGAGCGAAAGCGAAACATCTCATATTTCGAAGTTGGTCCATTCGGAGATCCTTCGCTCTGCTCAGGATGACGGCAGGTTACTTTCTTTTTTCAAGACAAATAAAGTAACATACTATATATTATTTTTTGTAAATTGTAGTAAATAACATCCTATGTCCACTACAACGACCCGTTTGCCCAAAGGAGCCGAATGGCTCATCACTCCCACTGATCCCAATGCAATATTTACACCCGAAGATTTTCTGGAAGAACAGATTATGGTGAAAGACATGTGTGCGGAATTTATCGAAGCTGAAATACTTCCGCTGGTAGATCGTATTGATAAGTTAGAACCCGGACTCATGCCTTCGCTCATGGATAAGGCAGGTGAGCTAGGTTTATTGGGCACTGTTGCGCCGGAAGATTTAGGAGGACTCGGAAAAGATTTTATAACAGGTACGCTGATAAATGAAGCACTCGGTGGAGCATATTCTTTCTCCGTAGCCGTAGCCGCACACACAGGAATAGGTACGCTGCCCATTTTATATTTTGGTACGCCAGAACAAAAAGCAAAATACATTCCTAAGCTTGCCAGTGGTGAATGGAAAGGGGCATACGGACTAACGGAGCCGAATAGTGGAAGTGATGCGTTGAGTGCCAAAACAACGGCACAGATGAATGCAGAAGGAACGCACTATATTCTAAACGGGCAAAAGTGCTGGATTACGAATGGAGGATTTGCAGATATCTATACCGTATTTGCCAAAATTGATGGAAAAAATTTCTCTGCCTTTATAGTAGAGCGTGGCATGGAAGGATTCACACAAGGCCCCGAAGAACATAAAATGGGGATCAAAGGCTCTTCTACCGTTCAATTATATTTTCAGGATTGCAAAGTGCCCAAAGAAAATCTGTTGGGAGAAGCCGGAAAAGGCCATGTGATCGCTTTTAATATCCTGAATATTGGCCGACTGAAACTGGCCGCTGCTACATTAGGGGGTGCGAAAAGAACCCTCAATCTCGCCCTCGAGTATGCGATGACAAGAGAACAGTTTAAGCAGCCCATCATCAACTTCGGCGCCATACAGCATAAAATTGCTCAGATGGCAACGCGCATATGGGTGTTGGAAACGGCTGTGTACAGAACAGCCAAATGGATCGATGAAAAAGAAGAATCTCTACTGGCAGAAGGAAAACCTTTCAACGAAGCAATGCTGGCTGCGGCAGAAGAATACGCCATTGAGTGTGCGATATTAAAAGTAGACGGAAGTGAAGTACTCGACTTTGTTGTGGATGAAAGTGTACAGGTTTTCGGAGGCAATGGTTTCAGTGATGAATACTTAGTATCCAGAACTTATCGTGATAGCCGGATCAATCGCATCTTTGAAGGAACGAATGAGATCAATCGTTTGCTCACCGTTGATATGGTTTTAAAAAGAGCCATGAAAGGAAAGTTAGACCTGATGGGGCCTGCTATGAAAGTGCAACAGGAATTGATGAGCATTCCTGATTTTGGTGCGGCAGAAGAAGGATTGTATGCCGAGGAGTTAAAGGCCATCGCGCAATTTAAAAAAGCCATCATACTTACAGCCGGTGCTGCCGTTCAGAAATTGATGATGAAAATAGAGCAGGAGCAGGAGATTCTGATGAATGTGGCCGATATGGCAATCCTTACTTTCAATGCCGAAAGTGCTCTGATGCGTGTAATGAAAATGGCATCAAATAATAAAGAGCATAGTATGGAAAAAGATATGATGCATATCTATTTATACGATGCGGCCGATAAAATTCTTAAGGCAGGAAAAGACGCAATTATCGCATTTGCGGAAGGAGATGAACAGAGGATGCTGCTGATGGGATTGAAGCGTTTCACGAAAGTAAATCCTTATAATACCAAAGAAGCCCGAAGAAGAATTACAAGTCAGCTTCAACAAAAAGGAAAATATCCTTTATAAAGTTTCCGCCATTTTTTTTAAATTTTCAATCATATAGAGGGATTTTAAATCCCTCTATATGTAAATAGGAGTATGAATACGGCGTTGTTTTATTATGTTTGTCAAATAAAGAACGCTTATGAGTGATGCATTACTGATCAAAGATTTTCTGCTTCCCATTTCCATTCCCTATTTGCTCGGAGATATTAGTTTAAATGAATCGCAGTGGGGGTCAAATATTGACGCTTATACGGAAGAATTCCCCGAACTTAATAATATAGATATTGCAATTATTGGCATCCCGGATGAACGAGGAGCTGGGAGTAATATCATTCAGGGTGAATCTCCCGACTGTATTCGCAAGCAATTCTATCAATTATATTACTGGCATACAGATATTCGGATGGCCGACCTGGGTAATGTGAAAGCAGGACAAAGCTTATCAGACACTTATGCGGCAGCCCGCACGATCATCAAAGCATTGACTGAAGAAAATATTACTGTCATTGTTTTAGGGGGAAGTCATGATCTTACAATGGCACAATATGGTGCTTATGTAGAAAGAAAGAAAATCATTGAGGTCTCCTGTATAGATGCACACATTGATCTGGTAAGTGATCTGGGATTAAAGTCGCATAACTTCCTGATGGAAATGCTAACTGGTGAACCAAACTTCATCAAGCATTATAATCACCTCGCGTTTCAAAGCTATTTTGTACATCCTACGATGTTGCAGACGATGGATAAGTTACGATTTGACTGTTATCGCTTAGGTGCGATTAAAGAGAACATACAGGAGATGGAACCTGTTTTACGCACCTCCCATATGTTATCGATCGATATTACGGCTTTGGCGTATGCCTATAGTCCTGGATCAGCCGTTTCTCCAAATGGTTTGAATGGAGAAGAGATCTGTACACTTACCCGTTTTGCAGGTATGAGTCCAGAATTAACATCTATAGGAATTTACGGTTACAATTGTGATGAAGATTTTCACCAACTGACAGCCTTGCAGATCGCTCAGATGATCTGGTATTTTGTAGATGGAAAAGAAAAAGGTAAAAGTGAAGCAAAATTCACACAGCGGGATCACTTCAATGAATTCCATACCGTATTCAATGAGATCGATACGGTCTTTCTGCAAAGTAAAAAAACAGGTAGATGGTGGATGCAAATGCCGGATGGCAAAATGATTCCCTGCTCACAAAATGATTATCGACTCGCTTCACACAATGAAATTCCTGAACGCTGGTTCAGGGTGCAAGAAAGAGGATGAGAATTGTTGATCATGACAACTATGTATAATATCTAATTACATAGCCAGGGGTTTAAATCTCTGGCTTTATGGAAATTTATTTAGGTTACATAAAACTCACTAAAATCCTATTGTCTTCTCTGCAAAATCAGCGCCGATGCTCGATTTGTAATCATAAATAAAATCCACTTTCCATTTTTTAAATTGCTCGGCCTCTTCAGGGTAATGGGTGATGACGGCTACTTTGAATTTTCTCCTGCGGAGTTTGACAATCTCTACAAGCGTGTTTTTGTTAGATGCGTAATCGCTCATAGCAAGCAATACGATTTTAATCTGCCCTAGTCTTTTATAAGACCAAAAACTCCGATAAGTGGCATCCCCCCATAATACATTATATCCTTTATTCTGAAGTACTTCTGCATGATCCTGTTTATAATCAATGCCAACCACCTTACCGGGATATTTACTATTTAAATAATCATAAGCGGGCCGACCAATACTTCCCATACCAATAATTAAATATTCAGCCTTCCCGAAAGATTCAATATTATTATCCTCAGTACCATGCCGATTATTCATCTTCATGATGAGCCGCTGATAATGATCAAAAATAAAATGAGCCTGGGCATTGAAAGGAGACGCGATAAGGAAGGAAAATACCATCATTATTGCCAGTACCATCAGCCATTCTCCAGGAAATAGGCCAGACTCCACGGCTACCATTCCTATGATCAAACCAAACTCGCTGAAATGACTCAATGATAAGGAACTTAAAAAAGCCGTACGGGCTTTTAATCCAAGCCTGGATAATACCCACATAAATAACGCAGACTTAAAGGGTAATATCAATAATAAAATCAAAGCTGTAATAAGAGTCGTCCAATTTGGAAGTCCTGTCAATCCAATACTCACAAAAAAGGCGATCAGGAAAAAGTCCTTATACTCCATCATCCGGTCGTACAATTCATCTGCTTTGGAATGATGAACGAGTAACATACCAATAGCTAAAGCCCCCAGATCTGCTTTCAGACTAAAAAATTTAAACGCAAAAGCACCAGCAACAAAAGCAGCAAAAAAACCAAACACTGTAAGCAGCTCTCCATGACCGGATATATCAAGAATTTTATATAAAACAAAATGAATAACATACAGATATACCGGAATACCCAGTGCCCACAAACTGGCTGTTTCAGTACTAGTAAAAGCCAGAAATAAAACTGCAAATATGTCTTGAATAATGAGAATGCCAATGGTAATCTTCCCATGAAAAGAGCTGAAATCTCCGCGCTCTTCCAAAATCTTGGCAGCAAATACCGTACTGCAAAAACTTAATGCAAACCCTATTAACAAGCAAGCGTTGAAAGAAAGCGTGCTAAATAACTTAAGACCGGTATAACTCAACAGAAAAATTATAAAACCAGCAATGGCTATTGTAATTGCCATATGTATGGTTGCCGTAAGCCAGACTGTTTTTTTTAACAACGACTGTATCTTAATCTTTAATCCGATCGTGAACAGCAAGAGCATTATGCCTAAGTCGGAGAGAACATCTAGTATTTCGCTAATATGTCCGGATTTTATTCCAAATAAATTGAGAACAATCCCTGTGAGCAAAAAACCTATTAGAGTGGGTAAGCCCACTCTTTTGGCAATCAGCCCACTTAAAAAGGCAATTGTCAGCCACAACGCATCGGTTATATACACTTCATTCATGAATCAGTATTACAAAAACAATTCTCTTAAAAATAAGGCGCATATTTTGTACGGCAAAAGATTATTATCATAAACGGGATAAGATTAACTTAGTGTTTATATACTATTCATGCGTTTAAGACCATTATACATACCCGTTATTTTAGTCATTTTATTTAGCGCCTGCGTTAATTCCAAAAAAATCAGCCGGCAGATCATCCGGAATATTACAACAGACACGCTTCTGAAAAATGCGCATATCGGAATATGTATTTGGGATACAAAAGATAATTGTTTCGTTACGAAATATAACAGTGATAAGTATTTCGTGCCGGCGAGTAATGTAAAGATTGTCACTTTATATGCCGCTCTGAAATACTTACCTGATACACTTCCTTCGTTCGATTATTACCAAACTCCCGATACAATTTTTATCATTCCCAAGGGAGACCCTACTTTTCTTGATACTAATTTCAGTAATCATGCAGGATTTGAATTTTTAAAAAGGGAGGGGAAACCTGTTATCATCTTGCCGGCAAAATGGGAAACTGAGATATATGGTAAAGGCTGGGCCTGGGATGATTATGGCAACTCTTATATACCAGAAAAAAGCTCCTTTCCAATTGGCAAAAAGTTTATGAAAAAACAAAACGCTGGACAAGAGATTGTTTTCCCTTCAATACAGAATCTCTCAGACAGTATTGCCCGCATTCTATCTGATACCCTTCATTTGCCGGTTATTACTAGAGAATATAGTAGAAATTTCAATGAAAAACCAAAAACATTGTCTTCAACATTAAGAGATAGCGCTTGTAAAAAAATGATGTTTCGGAGTGATAATTTAATTGCCGAACAACTACTACTGATGGTAAGTAATCAACTCTTCGGAAGCATGAACGAAACCAGTGTAATTAAAAAACTATTATCTGATTCGATGCTTCAATTTACTCAAAAGCCTGTCTGGGTAGATGGCAGCGGCCTTAGTCGTTACAATCTGTTTACGCCTGAAGACATGGTGTTTCTTCTTGAAAAATTAGAAAATCAATTTGGCTCAGATCACATAAAGAAAATATTCCCTTCGGGAAATGAAGGAACTTTAAAAGGCTATTACGATGACAAAGCCAACTTCATCTATGCAAAAACCGGAACCCTTAGCGGACAGATAGCATTAAGTGGTTATCTCAAGACAAAGAGTAATAAGTCTTTAATCTTTTCCTTTTTAATTAACAATCATACCGGACAATCATCACAGGTCAGAAAAAAAGTTGCGGAATATATCGATTGGATTTGGAGAGCTTATTAGTGGAAATTCTTTGCCAAAAATTATAATGTTTTGATTGGGTAATTTAAAGGTGTGGTTGTAAAGTAAAATCTATACTACTCACATGGACTAGCATATTCTTTAAGATCTGCTACTTTATACGTACCAACTATTTGATCTGAAACAGATCCTATTTTTATGTATATATAAGCTGCAGTACCAGTTAGGCCTGTTTGAACAATTGTTTGAGTGCCTGTTTTATACCATGTATTAGCTTTGGGTGTAAAAGAGTTATCAAATTCAACATAAGATGGATTATAATATGAAGTGTCTATATATGAATTTACACATGTAGCTTTCGATTTGACTGAATAAACTTTCCATAGTTTTGCTCGAGAACAAGACATCTGCAATAAAACAGTTATCGAAATAAGTAATGCTATGTATCTCATAAAAATATATATTTAAACCTACCGCTATGTTTTGGAAAAGATATTGCAATTTAAAAAAATCAATTCAACATTTTCGAATAAAAGTAATGGTATTAAAAATATTTCATTTACAGGAACGGGTCAAAACATTTTAGTTGAGATTGGGATCGTTAAATCATTTTTTTACTTCCAGTTTTGTCTTCTGATTGCGTAAATAAGTTCGTCAAAATATTCGCCATTTTTAAAAAGCACTTTTTCGTAACGCCCCTCTAATTTAAAATTGTTTTTTTCAAGAATTTTTTGTGAGGCGATATTTGTGCCAAAGGGTCTGGCAAAAATTCTATCAATATCATATGTTGAAAACCCAAAATCAATCATTTGGCTGACAGCATTACTGATAATTTTTTGCCCCCAAAAAGGTTCTCCTAACCAATATCCAAGTTCTGCATTTTTAATAAATATGTCAGTTTGTGGATTTATTCCAATTCCTCCGACGGCCTCTCCTTTTATGTCAATAGCAAAAATGTGGATGGGATTGTCTTTTGTTGCTATTTCAATAAATTTTTTGCCATCATTTTCAGTAAATGGATAAGGAAATATATTAGCCATATTCTTCGCAATATTCCAGTTATCAGCATACTTAAGTAAACTATTCAAGTCTGAGATATGCCAAGGTCTAATTGTAAATTCCATTTTAAAAGAATATTAATTTATAAATTGAATTTGCTGCCCATCCACAGTGAATCACACTGCAAATTTTATTTCATAGTACCCATTTGCCTTCAATTATACCCGCTACTGTATTGTATTAATTTTTTTAAAGTTGCAATTCTAACTGTTGCTAACAGTTAAATAACTATCACCATCAACCTTCACCACCTCACCATAACCAATCTTAAACTTTGAAAAAGATGCTTCGAGTGGCACACTGTTGACATAAGAAAGAATACTGCGAATATTACCACTATGTGTGAAGATGGCGGCGGATTGATTTTTGCTGACAATACTATTAAAGAAAGCAATCGTACGATTATATAAATCCAGATAGTTCTCTCCGCCCGGAACGCGCACATTCACAAAATCCTGCATCCATACATTCAGCGGATCGCTTGGTATCTGATCCCAGGGCTGCAATTCCCATTCGCCGAAATGCATTTCTTTGAGATCATGATGTTGTTCAATAACAGAATGAGGATACAAATATGAAGCTAACTGATAACATCTTTTCAGTGGACTGCTGTAAATATGTAATTCGGCGGGTAATTGTTCTTTAATAATCGCTGCCTCCTCTTCATAGCTTTCCGCAACATCAATATCGGCTTGTCCGTAACAAATACCGGATGCAATTGCAGGTGTAGTATGTCGGATCAGATAAATTTCCATGCGACTAAAATACCAAGATAAAACATGAGTTCGGTGACCTGTTGTATTGCGCCGAGACAATCTCCTGTGTATCCTCCAATCCATTTATGAAAATAGCGGCGCATGTAGAGGGTAAGTAAAACGGGTAAAAGGATCGCTATGCTGTATTTGCCGATTAATAATAATGGGGCAGCACCAAAAATTAAAGCGGGTATGATCTCGCGTATTGAAATTGTCTTTGCCAGCGGCTTGGCTTTCGCATCATCATTCTCTCTTACATACCTACTGGTGGTCACCATCCCTACAGCGCATAAGCGACTGAAACTATGGGCGGCGATTATGGTGGTACATAATTGTGCAACAGGTATTTCTGTTTGAACTACATATTTGAATAATAACATCAGTGCGATACCGATCGCTCCATAAGCTCCGGTACGACTGTCTTTCATGATCTCGAGGATCTTTTCTTTGGTCCATCCTCCCCCAAAACCATCACATACATCTGCCAAGCCGTCTTCATGAAAGGCTCCGGTGGTCAATATAGAAGCAACCATCGATAATAAAATACAAATTGACGGATTGAACACATAACTACTAATCCAAAAAACAAAGGCAGCGATGCCTCCAACGATCCATCCCATTAACGGAAAATATCTTGTTGCTTTATTCAAATAGTCGGGATCGTGGGTGATGTTGGAAGGACACGGGATCCGTGTGTAAAACATGAGTGCTGTAAAAAATATGTCGATCTCTTTTTTCATATTGTTTTACCGTCTATGCCCGCAGTGTCAAAGCTGGCCATTTCGTTGAGGAAAGCTACGGCATTTTGAATCAACGGCATCGCCAATGCAGCGCCCGTTCCTTCTCCCAGCCTAAGCCCTAAATGTAAAAGCGGCTTTGCATTGAGGTATTTCAGCATGTGCTGATGTCCTGCCTCATCACTGCAATGCGCAAAAACACAATTGTCAATGATCGTTTTGTCAATATGAGATGCTACTAATAGTGAAGCTGTTGCAATAAATCCATCAACAATAATGATCATGCCGAGTTCTTTGGCTTTCAGATAAGCACCTGTCATCATCGCGATCTCAAAGCCACCAACTTTCGTTAACAACGCCTCAGCAGAATGTATTGCTGCAGTTAAGTCATGCAGACGACTTACCTCATCCAGTATACCTTGTTTTTGTTTCAACTGATCATCATCGGCTCCGGTACCCCTCCCCACACAATCGGTAATGGGCAAACGGCTATAATGATGAAGGATCAGTGCGGCTGCAGAGGTGTTGCCAATACCCATTTCACCAAATCCAACACAGTTACTGCCCTTTTGAAAAATATCATTTACAACAGCCGCTCCTTTTTCAAAACATTCTTTCACCTGTTGAATGCTCATGGCATTTTCCTGACTGTAATCCGCTGTACCTTTTCCTACCGATGAATGTATTATGGGAAGCGAGGCATCAAAATCATGATTCACACCGGCATCTACGACTAATAAGTCAATGCCGAGTTGTTTACAAAAAACATTGATCGCGGCTCCACCATTCACAAAGTTGTAAACCATTTGAGCAGTTACCGATTGAGGATAGGGATTGACTTTCCCGCCGGCCGCAATACCATGATCTCCGGCAAATACGATAATGTGTGGTTTATTGATAACAGGGTTCAGGGTTTGCTGAATGGTTGCAATTTGCAAAGCAATCTCTTCTAGCCGGCCTAATGAGCCGGGTGGCTTGGTCTTTTGATCGATCTTATTTTCAAGCTGTTCCCTGATTGTCATTTCGTTTACTATATGCCGTTATATTATTAGAGTTCTACTTGAATACCTGCCTGTATGATGCGCGGAATACTGTTAAATCCGCGGATATCATTAAATACGGTATTGGTCAGATTCTGAATATCCACGAAAAGTTTTCCATGCTTTTGGGTATATGATATGTAAGCATTGGCAATAAAATAATCCCTAAGCCATACGTCCGGCATCTGAAAACCACCTACATCATTTCGGCCGCTCACATATCTTCCCCCCAGTGAAAAATACCATGCTTTTTGTAACTGATATCCGATTTGAATTTGCGTTTGCAAGACAGGCCTTCTCAGTAAATATGCATAACTGCTGTCTTTTGTAGTAAGGCGGCTTTGTACAAACTCTTGTCCGCCAATCCAAGTTGCATTCGCTGTAATATCAAAGTTTTTGAATGGCTGTAAAGAGATTTCATATTCAATACCGGTGGCTTTCTGATTAGGAATATTATAATACCTGAAATTCACAAAGTCAAAATCAATACCTCGGCTAACATTTCTATGGAAGAAAACCATTCGTTGTCGAATGTTTTTTTCAGTATAACTTATTCCTGCTTCATAGTTAATGCTTTCTTCGGGCTGAAGTCGGTCATTACCTGCGAAGCCAGCATACAACTGATAGAGACTCGGAACTTTAAATCCGGTCGCAAGACTTCCGAACAACTGAATATTTTTACTCAACTGATAGGAAGGATTCAAGGTATAGGTGTAGTTGCTTCCATATTTACTATTGACATTGATTCGACCGCCCAATTCAAGATTGAATTTTTTATCAGAAGTATTGAAAATAAAAGAAGCATATAACGATTCCTGACGAATCGAAGTGTCTTTAAACTCATTATTAAATGGTCCGAAAGAACTGATTGAAAGATATTGGTTATTGAAGGAAGAGATCCTTATATCATATCCGGTCAGCAATACCCAGTTTGGATGAATATTGAAGGAGGCAAAAACTTCGCTAAAGTGACTTTGGCTGTAATAATCATTGAGTAAAAATTTGGTAAAGCCTCCAATACTACTACTGTCATCCAGAAAATTTCTTTGCGTCTGTGTGTACATAAAGTTAGCGGTCAGATTTACCGTTTTATTTTTCCAATTCAATCCGCCTCCCGTATTGAGATTTTTACTTTTTTGGGTAAAGTCTTTATCGTCTTTAAAGGCGCCATTATCAATATCTGTTGTATAATCATTGTTCTGAACGAACCCGCGCAGAGAGAGTTGTGGCGAGATATGATATTTTAGTGCGGCACTGAGGGTTTTTCCTTTATATCCATCCCGATCAAAATCGCCTGTGTTTTTTTCATCAACAGCCGTTGAGAAACCTGTGCTTTGGAATAGTGCTCCCTTCAATTGATATTCCAGTTTATTTATTTTCCCAAACATTTGGAGATTCGTGCGAAAAATTCCTAGGTTTCCTCCTGTTGCGCCCGCTTTAATATTCAGCGGTTTTTTAATGTCTGTTTTGGTTGTGATAATATTGATTACGCCTGTTACGGCATCACTTCCATAGAGTGTTGATTGCGCACCTCTGGCAATTTCAATCTTTTCCACTTCATTAAGTTGGATCAGGTTGAGATCAAATTCATTATTGATCTGTGAGGGATCATTGACCGGTAAACCATCAATTAAAATCAGCGCTCTTCCACTATTGGCTCCACGCATATACACTGTTTGTACGGTGCCCTGATTATTGAGGGCGCCATTAATCGTAATGCCTGCCTGCTCATTCAGTACTTGTGCCAGCGTTTTACCTTGACTTCTGCCGAGGGTTTCTTTGCCAATCACGGTAATTACCTTCCCTGTTTGTGATTGTTTTTGTTCGATGCGGTTTGCTGTCACGATAACTTCATCGAGTGATTTGATGGCACTGTCCTTTTGTGCCAGTGCGTAACTGCTGATTGTAATCGCAGCCACTAATAACAATTTCTTTTTCAAGTTGAAAAGGTTAAATGTGACTGCTTTCGAAAAAAGAGAAATGTAAAACAACCTGTTCCCGTTAAGGAGAGAAGCCTGACATTTCCTGCCTTTCACCCGAAAGCAAAATAATGATACATGCATTGGCAGGTCTTCTGGCTTACCCGACTTTTCAATGTCCTTCCCGTTCATTTAAGAACAGTGGATGCAGTGATTGAAAAGTTGATGAACTCTTCGGGTTTACAGCTACGGGGATAGCGCCGGATTTTCACCGGACTTCCCTTTTCATTCCGTTTTGTGGAAACCAATACGCGACAAATGTAGGTTTAATTCAACATATCCCGCAATTTTTTCTCATTGAGGATAACAATATCTCCATTTGTAATATCGATCAGTTTTTCTGATCTGAAATCACTTAATGTGCGGATCAGACTTTCCGTAGCCGTTGCTGCAATATTGGCTAAGTCTTCTCTGGAAATATGAATAGAGAAAGTTTCTTTATCCGGGCTTTTATATTTTTTCATCAAGGTCATCAATGCCTCTGCCACTCTTTTTCTTAAACTGTTGTAGGCCAGTCCTAGCAGTTGATTTTCTTTTTCCATGATATTTTTGGCAAGCAAACGGATCATTTTTTTAGTAACCTCTTTGTTGCTATTCAGCAACTCTTCGAAGTCAGTACGAGGAATCACAGCAAGTTCTGTTTCTTCCAATGCTTCGGCTGTTTCCTTATAAGTTTCATTTTCTATCAGGGGAAGATACCCTATAAAATCTCCTTCATTATAGAGGCCGATGGTCAATTCTTTCCCATCATCATTGCTTTTAAATGTTTTTACTTTTCCTTTTAAAATATAGAAAAGACGAGAGGGGTGGTTTCCTTCGGAATAGATCACCTGTTTCTTTTTGTACTTATTTACATTTCTGTCTTCTTTCAAATCGAGCAGCGGATCTTTACCGGTAACAGTATTCATGATCTGACCCCAACCTTCTAGGCCAGGCGCCAGATCCTTTTGTAGCATTTCTGATTTCTTCAACCGGCTTTCAATGGCGCTTAATAATTCTGTTTCCGTGAAAGGTTTGGTGATATAATCATCTGCACCCATTTCCATTCCCTTTCTCATGTCGGCTCTTTCACTTTTAGCACTTAAAAAAATGAAGGGGATATTTTGCAGCGTTTCATTTTTTTGCAACACATGCAACACGCCGTATCCATCAAGTACAGGCATCATAATATCACAAATGATCAGATCGGGTGTGTTTTCCAATGCCGTCTCCAGTCCTTTTTTCCCGTTTTCTGCAGCATACACTTTATAACCTGCAATTCCTAGGATTTCACTTGTGTTTTCTCTGATCTCTGCGTTGTCTTCGATGAGTAGAATCTTCTTCATTTTTTTAATTTTAATGGTGAAAAATTGCTTTGTTTTAGTTTCCTGTATGTTAGGTTGCAGTAAGTTTTTTGTGTGGAAATTCTACAATAAAAGTGGTTCCTTCTTCAAGCGTACTCATACATTGGATAGATCCATCCATAAGTTGAATATATCTGCTTACAATATGCAGGCCGAGTCCGGTACCCTGAATGTTCGTTGCGTTAGCTCCTCTAAAAAATCTTTCAAATAAATGCTCCTGATCTTCTTTTGATATGCCGATCCCTTTATCTTTTACAATGAGAGCGAGTCCTATTTCATTTGATTCTGTTGTAATTTCTATGGTACTGTTTTCAGGAGAAAACTTCACCGCATTGCTGATGAGATTGATCAATATATTTTTTAGTAATCCTGGATCAAGCACAACTTCTGCATGGCCATTATGTTTGTGCATGATGTGTTGTCCGGTTTTTCTTAGCGGATCCATCTGCCGAATAACGGCATTGATGGCTTCTGTCATGTCAAAAGCCATCCATTTAGGCTCTACTTTACCATCTTCGATTTTGCCAAGAGATAAAAATTCATTGAGAATATCCGTTAAGTTGGTAACAGCCCCTTTGATCCTTTCAATATGTTTTTCTCTTTTGGATTGTTCTTCTGTATGTGTGTATTTTGATAGCAGTGTAACCGAAGAAAGGATGGTGCTGAGGGGAGTTCGGAATTCGTGGGAGGCCATAGATACAAAACGACTCTTCATGTCATTCAATTCTTTTTCTTT
>CAZZJD010000006.1:0-18047 GCA_964654305.1 uncultured Chitinophagaceae bacterium | reverse complement strand
TATTTTTACTTGTCCTTTTTCATTCTTTCTTCTTGAATTTATTTTGGACTAACGTACCTTATAAAAATTGAAATTATGAGTCAGCCCTATTCTCTTTTGGTGGTAGATGATGATCCATTCATCATACAAATGCTTGGTTTTCAGCTTAAAAAACTTGTTCAGATCCCTGATATTTCATTCGAATATTATACCAACCCGGAAGAAGCTTTTGAAGGCCTGACAAGCATGCTGAAAAACAATATCAATCCAGTGATGCTGATCACAGATTATCAAATGCCGGAAATGTCGGGGGCAGAATTAATAAGAAAGAGTAAGTTAATTCACCCGGAACTATCATGCATATTACTTACAGGTTATGCCAATGCCATCCAGGTTGATGATCTGGTAAATGATGAAATGCTGGATGGTTTTATTTCCAAACCATGGAGTGAGGAAGATCTTACCGGAACAATTTTACCCATACTAGAAAATAAAAACCTTTTCATCTGACAATGGGAAACTATAAAATACCAATCATACGCAGGGTCTTTCGATGTGTTTTTTTTCTGGTCTGCCTGATACAATCTGCATTTGCCCAAAAGCCGGAAACCCATCTGAATGGGTTTGGGAACATTGATTTTTCCTATATGCCGGGCGATAGTTCCAGCGTCTTTTATGCAATAGGCGAACATGATTTTTTTGTAACCTCCAAAATAAACGACAAAATTTCATTTTTGGGTGAGTTTATCCTCAGATACAATCCTAACTCTGCAACGAAATTTCTACCCAGTATTGAAAGGACTTTAGTAAAATTCAATTATGTTGGTAATCATAGCATCATAGCGGGTAAGATTCACACCCCTTTAAATTACTGGAACGATGTATATCATCACGGGCGTTTGTTCTTCCCAACAATCGACAGGCCCATTGCTTTTTCTTATCTGATTCCTTTACATACGCTCGGACTACAATTTCAGGGACAGAACCTAGGAAACCTCAATTGGGGATATGATGTGGTAGTAGGGAATGGGATTTCTTCAACTGATGCCGGAAAAGCGGGCACCAATATGTCTTTAACAGCAGCCTTCCATTTCAAACCTTCCCCCTATACTCGGATTGGCGCCTCATTATACACAGATTTCCTGCCTAATAATTCTGCCGGAACACATAGCGGACATAATACCAACCCTCCCCACTATACAGGAACACTTTATAAAGGAGCGGTAGATTTTCACATGGCGTCCATGTCTATCGCTCATTTTGGCAACTCATTTGAATTACTAAGTGAATCATCTTTCAATCTTACCCGCACAGACACGCTTGGTAATGCGAAGAATTATGCAAGTTTTTTATATGCTGGCTATATTCTGAAAGAAAAACACGTACCCTATCTGTCGGCCGACTACTTATATATAGAAAAAAAAGACCTATATACCTATGAACTCGAGCTTTTAAAATTATGCATGGGGTATAAATACGAGTTCAATCATCTCATCAATATTAAAACACAACTAGAGTACATGCAACAATTACATGGACATAGTGAACACACAAAACATAATAATATTGGATTCAGAGTCCAGGTAGCATATGGCTTTTAAGATTAAACATATTGTTCTGATTTTTGTCCTAAGCTTGTCTGCAGGTAATCTATGCCTGATGGCTCAAGTAAAAACCGGAAATGATTTTGTCGTTTTGGGAAACGATATAGGGATCAAATCAGCTTCTGTAAAGCATTTGCAATCAATCTTCAGAGGGAAATACAGCACTTGGTCAAACAAAGAAGGTGTAATCATTGTTTTACCCTCAAAGAAAAACGAGTCATGCGCCCCTGTTGCTTCTTTTCTATATGAGAGTACGATTACGGCGATGCAGAAATTCTGGCTCTTTCAGGTATTCCAGGGAAGAAGCAATGCTCCTGTCTTTCTGGATTCAGACGAAGAGATCATTTTGTATATTCAAAAAAATACTGGTGCCATCGGAATCATAAAAAAATCAGCGTCTAATATTCCTCAAAACCTTGTCATAAATATCATCAACTGATGCGCTTTTTCAACAGCATATCTTTTCGTATATGGATAATATTTATGCTGATCCTTATGGGTGTGTTGGTTTTCTTTATGATCTATTACCCAATCAAACAAAAAGCAGTACTCACTGAATTTAAAAAAAACGAATTAAGAGAAACCGCTCAAACCGTAGGTACAGCCGTTATACTATCATTGAAAAACGATGATTATGATGGCGTTAAACTTGCGATCACAAATGCTTCTGAGAAAAAAGACTTTGAATTCATTGCTGTAGTATTAAATGAAGAAAAAGCCAAAACGATCCTCGCCACTTTCCCTAATGTGACAGAAGAAAAAGTGCTTGATCAGAATAACAATAATCTAATCTATGAAAAGTCGCCTTTTGAATATGGTGAGTTCAGAGGAGAAATAGTGATTGCATTTTCAAAAGAAAAAATCAACAACACAATCAAGGCATTAACACAGCCAATTTATATCACAACCTTTATCATACTATTAGCTTCGATAGTATTGTTTTATTTTTTGGCAAATGGGATCTCCAAACCAATTAAAATGCTGATTAAAGTGACCAATAAATTAAAAGAAGAGAATTTTGAATCTCCCATTAATATGCTTCAATCAAATAGCGAAATCGGTCAGTTGAATAATTCCATTGCTGAGCTGCAAGGAAAACTCATTGAGTCCAGAAAAAGAAACCGACAACTTACGGAAGGGTTAGAACTTGAGGTTATGATCCGTACACAAGAATTAAAGTCGACCGCTGAAAAATTACTGGAAGCCCAAAATTCTGCCCGCATCGGAAATTTTGAATATGATATTGAAAAAAACGAATGGGATGCCTCTGATATTGTTTACGAACTTCTTCAAATTCCTATACAAAAAAAATATCCTATAGAAACATTTCTTGAACTATTACAGGAAGAGGATAAAACATCTGCGTTTGAATTCTTTTATAATATAAAAAAAGAAAATGTTTTCTATGAAAAGGACTTTAAAGTATGTATAGATCGGGATAAAAATACAACCATTTGGGTCCATTTCATCTATTCTGTCCTCTTTAATCATAAAGGAGAAGCTGAGATCATAAGAGGTACGATACAGGATGTTAGTTATCGGAAAAAGATCGAAGAAGAATTACAAGAGCTGTCTTTAGTAGCCAAAAAAACGTCTAACTATGTGATCATAACGGACCGGGAAAGAAGGATCAAATGGGTAAATGAAAGTTTATTAAGAATATCCGGCTACACGCTTGAAGAGCTGAAAGGAAAAACACCTAAAATATTTCAGTTTGAAAAAACAAACCCTCAAACCATAAATTATATCAAAGGAAAATTGAATGCGGGTGAAGAGGTAAAAACAGAAATCCTGAATAAAGGAAAAAATGATCATGAATACTGGATTGAATTAAACATCGTTCCGCTGAAAAATGATAAAGACGAAATTTATGGATACATGGCTGTGGAAACAGACATAACGGATCTGAAAAAATCAGAAGAAAATATTCGTAAGATGAATGAAGATCTGGAGTTTCGCGTTCTTGAAAACACAAAAAAGAACCTGGAGTTATCAGGTATGATCGTAGAGCAGGAGAAATTGGCTACCATCGGTGAATTAGCCGCAGGCGTAGCGCACGATTTAAATACACCGCTAAGCTCTACAAAAGTTGGAGCAGAAAGTTTACAGTTGTCTCTGAATGAAGTCATGAGACTTATCCCCCAGATGAGCCATGAAGAACAATCTCTTGCTGTAAATATTGCTGATGCCTTCAAAGCAAATCTTGCAGTAAGCGGTCTGCAAAAGAAAAGAGAAGAAATGCAAATGGCACAATATCTTACTGAAAAAACAGAACTGAATAAAGACATTATCCTTCGATTGGCTTATAAATTAACAGAAAGTCGTATTGGGACAGAACAAGTAGATACCATTCGTCAAATCATACTCACTAGAGATCCGTTATTGTTTCTGGAATTGGTGTATAATCTGCAATTGAAAAATGCTTTATTGGATAGTATTCTTGTGTCTACAGAAAACGCAGCTGCGGTAGTTAGAAATATTCGTTCCTTGATCAATAAAGGCATGACCCCCGAAAGAACAATTATCAATTTAGAAGAGAACATTCGTGTCGTACTGAATATATTCCAACATGAACTGAAAAAAGATGTGCAACTGGAAGTAGATTTAGAACCCGGGCTGGCCATAAGCGGTTTTGACATAAAATTATTTCAATTATGGTCCAACCTGATAAAAAATGCACTTGATGCGATGGATAATCAGGAAGATAAAAAGATTTCCATTCGCGGATACACAATAAATAATTTAGTTCGGGTTGAAATTTCGAATAACGGTCCTCAAATTCCTGCTGAAAATCTTCAGAAAATTTTCCGTAAATTCTTCAGTACTAAAAGATCAAAAAGCGGCACTGGTTTGGGTTTAAGTATTGTAAAAAATGTAGTGGAAACCCATCATGCCAAAATGGAAGTAAGTTCAACAAATGAAAAAACAACTTTCTTAATTAATTTCCCATTACCCAATCTCTCCAAAACTTCAACCCAGGTATAGTTTTCTATTAGATCATTTCCCATTATCAAATAGACAAGAAAATTTATTCTCGGAAACTTTGGCAACCAAAAAAGTTTCTTTAGTTTTGCGCGGGAAATGGATACGGAAAACAAAATATTACAAAAATCGAAAGAGCTCTTTATGCGCATGGGCATTAGAGCTGTATCTATGGATGATATCGCCACTCAAACTGGCATCAGCAAAAAAACGATTTATCAATACTATGCAGATAAAGATGAATTAGTGGATGCTGTAATGAAGGAGGAAGAGGAAAGCGTTCACCGCGATTCAAAAGAATGTCTGGCATTATCAAATAATGCAATAGAAGAAATTCTACTGAATTTATCTCGTGTATATAATCGGTTTGCTCAAATGAATCCTGTCATTTTATCCGACATGGAACGATTTCATACCAAAGCGCACAAGCGCTTTCAACAAATGAAATACAAACATCTTTATACCGTCATTCAAAATAATATCAACAGAGGTATTAAGGAGGGACTGTACAGAAAAGAACTGAATGTGGACGTGATTACACGGTACCGACTGGAATCCATTATGATTCCGTTTAATTTGAATGTCTTTCCACCCTCTTCCTTCGGCTTGGCAGAGGTAACAAAAGAACTGATGGAACATTTTCTGATTGGATTATCTACCCTAAAAGGGCACGAGCTAATATTACAATACAAGGAAAAAAAATAAGAATCAAATGAAGAAACGGAAATATTTTTTATCAAGCATTGCTTTCCTGATCTGCATTTACTGTTTACCGGTAATGGCTCAAAAGAAATATCTGATTTCAGCAAAAGACGCTGTTAAGATGTCAGTTGAAAATACCGTTGAATTAAAAAATCTACGTTTGGATTCTGCCCGACAAAAGGCCAAGAACAGGGAAATAACCGGCATGTATCTGCCCCAAATAACCGGCTCTGCACAAGGCGCACATTATCTTACTTTACCGTACGTGCTTTTCCCGAGTACCGGACAGACGGAAATCTATAATGTACTCAGCAAAGAAGGCGTAAAGGATGGCAATGGAAATGTAATTCAGCCTCAACAACAATTCTTTGTTCAAGAATTTTCTTTTGTTCAACCTTGGAGTATTAATGCCGGCATAAATATGAATCAGTTGTTGTTTCAGCCGGAAGTATTTACTGGGCTAATGGCCAGAAATACACTGATGGATTTCGCTTCCAGGAATATAAAAGTAGCTGAAGATAAAACCATTGAACAGGTACAAAAAGCATACTATCAGGTGCTGATTGCCAAACAACAAAAAGAAGTACTCGATAAAACAATTCAAAGAATTGAAAAACTTTATAATGATCAACAGCAGTTATATAAAAACGGATTTATAGAAAAACTAGATATCGACAAAACAACCGTTTCATTAAACAATATTCGCGCCACCCAAACACAGTTAAGCAATCTGATTGAATTAGGCTATGCTTCTCTCAAATTCAGCACCGGCGTAATGCAGGAAGATACCCTCGAGCTAACAGATATACTAACCGATGAACTGATCAAAGAAAATCTTTTGGAAGAAGAAATCAATTACGAAAACAGAAGTGAAATGCAGCTGTTGCACTCGGCAGAGAAACTGGGAAAGATCGATCTCAAAAGATATCGTCTGGGATTCTTTCCAACTGTAGCATTCTTTTATCAGTATCAACAACAAGGACAGCTAAATAAAAATTTCTCTGCATTCAGAGGAAGCGACTGGTTCTGGTTCAACTCTAATCTAATCGGATTGAGTATCAACCTTCCCATTTTTGATGGTTTGCAAAAAAAATATCAGATCGATCAGGCAAAAATAGCATTGCAAAAAACACGCAATAGCAAAGAACAGTTTCGGCAAGCTGCCGATCTTGAACATCATGCCTCTCGCATCAATCTGAAAAATGCGATCATCAACATGGATATTCAAAAGAAAAACCTCCAACTTGCTGAACAGGTATATCAAACTACAAAGAAAAAATATGAACAAGGAGTAGGGAATACATTTGAAGTACTGCAGTCTGATGCCGAATTACAAAGAGCACAGGGTAGTTACTTCGAATCATTGTTCAATGCTGTTATTGCTAAAATAAATTTTCAAAAAGCCATAGGAAAATTGAGAGGTTAACAGCTAATAATTAGTAATTAAAAATTAAGAATTTATAATTAAGCACATCATGATAAAGTCAATACAAACTTTTGCTTTATTTACAGGAATCATCCTTTTGTCCGCTTGTGGAAAAGGAGATAAAAAATCGAATGAACTTGCCTCCAAGAAACAACAACTTGAGGCATTAAAAAAACAACAATCTTCTCTGGCTGCAGAAATCAAAAAACTAGAAGAAGAAATTAGTCTGATCGACTCATCAGCCTCTGTATCAAAAGGTAAACTTGTGGGTACAGCTCCGGTTGTAATTGAAGATTTTACTCACTATATTGATCTTCAGGGTAAAGTTGATGCCGATCAAGTGTCTTATATAGCTCCCCCGAACGGGCAAGGAGGAGTTGTTACTGAAATATTTGTGAAAGAAGGAGATCGCGTAAAAAAAGGACAACGCGTACTTCAACTTGATGACCGTTTACTCAAACAACAAATTAAGGTTAGTGAAACCCAACTCGGACTTGCGAAAGAAGTATATAACAGGACGAAAAATTTGTGGGAACAAAATATCGGATCAGAAGTACAATTGTTGCAAGCCAAAGCGCAAGTTGAAGCACTGGAAAGAGGCATTGCCACGGCACAGGAACAAATTCGTCAGTTTACTGTCGTTTGTCCGGTAGAAGGTGTGGTCGATCAGATGAATGTGAAGGTTGGAGAATTCTTTACGGGTGCCAATCAACTAGGTTATCAGATCAGAGTGGTAGACAACCGAAACTTAAAAGCTATAGTAGAGGTACCAGAAAACTATATGAATCGCGTAAAACCTGGAGTAGAAGTAATTGTAGAAGTACCGGATATACAAAAAAAGTTTACCAGCACCATTCGTCGGACAGCACAACTTATAAATCCGAATACCCGCACATTTACGATGGAGGCAACTATACCAGGTGGGGAAGTAAGGCCTAATTCTGTTGCAGCCATAAAAATTAAAGACTTTAGCGCCGCTAATACCGTTGTGATTCCGTTGAACCTGATACAGTCGGACGAAAAAGGAAAATATGTTTTTGTAATAGGTGAAAGCGTGAAAGGCAAAAAGATTGCTGTAAAAAAATCAGTGATCATTGGGGAAACCTATGGCGAGAAAGCACAGATAAATAACGGACTGGACAAAACTGATATTTTAATTACGGAAGGATATCAAAGTTTATATGATCAGCAGGAAGTAAGAACAGAATAAATACGATCCATTTATTACCGAATATAACTAGTACAACATGCAATCTAATTTTATAGAAGGATTGACTAAAAAATTTAAAGAGTTCATGCCCACTAGCTGGAGTGTGGACAATCGTACGGCGATATATATCATGACGATTATTATATCGTTATATGGTTTAATCACGTTCAATACGCTTCCGAAAGAGCAATATCCCGATATTGTAGTACCTACCATTTCTGTAGCTACGATTTATGTAGGGAACTCCCCTGCTGATATTGAAAATCTAGTAACACGACCCATAGAGAAACAGATTAAAAGTATTAGTGGCGCCAGAGTAATCAAAGTGCAGTCCACTTCTCAGCAGGATTTCTCATTAATCGTAGTAGAATTTGATACTGATGTGAAAGTCGCTCTCGCAAAACAAAAGGTGAAAGATGCTGTAGAAAAAGCACAAAGTGATCTGCCACAGGATTTAACCAAAGAGCCGGATGTACAGGAATTTGCTTTCAGTGAGTTACCGATCATGTTTGTTAATATCAGTGGCGATTATGACGCCGTGAAGTTGAAACAGTACGCTGATAAGTTGCAGGACCGATTTGAAGAATTAAAAGAAATAACCAGAGCTGATATTGTTGGGGCGCCTGAAAGAGAGATTCAAATTTTGGCAGATCCTTATCGTATGGCCGGAACCAGAGTTACTTTCAATGATATTGAAAATGCCATTCGAAGAGAAAATAATGATATCAGCGGCGGACAAGTAGAGGTAGGTCGAATGAAAAGAACGGTTCGCGTGAGAGGGCAGTTTGCAGGAGTAAAAGATCTCAACAATATCATTGTAAAAAATATTAATGGTGCCCCCATTTATTTGCGAGACATTGCAAGCTTAAAAGATACGGTTAGAGAAAAAGAAAGCTATGCACGCCTAGATGGAAAAAATGTAATCACCCTGAATATAGTAAAGAGAAGCGGAGAGAATCTGATTGGTGCAGCAGACCGCATCAAAGCTGTCATTGATGACATGAGATCCAATGATCTCTTACCTAAAGATCTGAAAGTAACGATAACGGGAGATCAAAGCAAACAAACCAAAACTTCCTTTAATGAATTGGTAAACACGATTATTATTGGTTTTATTCTGGTTTTGGTGATATTGATGTTTTTTATGGGGGTTTCGAATGCGTTCTTTGTAGCACTTAGTGTTCCGTTAAGTGTTTTTGTAGCGTTTCTTTTTCTACCTGTTGCAGACGCAATTGTGGGCACCGGCGTTACGCTCAACTTTATTGTACTTTTCGCGCTGCTATTTGGTTTAGGAATTATTGTTGATGACGCAATCGTTGTGATTGAAAATACACATAGGATTTACCATAATGGAAAAGTGCCCATAATCAGAAGTGCGAAAGAAGCGGCTGGAGAAGTGTTTATACCAGTACTTGCCGGAACCGCTACGACATTAGCGCCTTTCTTTCCACTCTTATTCTGGAAAGGCATCATTGGTAAGTTCATGATCTATTTACCAACGATGTTAATTCTTACGCTGACGGCGTCTCTTATCGTGGCTTTTATCATCAATCCCGTTTTTGCAGTGAGTTTCATGAAACCTGAAGGAAGATCCTATGATGCGCCTAAGAAAGACCTCTTCAAAAAATGGTATTGGTGGGCTTGTTGGATATTAGGACTTCTTGCGCACCTTAGCCTTTTTCATGGAACCGGAAACTTATTATTCTTCATGGCATTATTGCTAGTCATTAATCGTTATGTGCTTCGGGATACGATTTACTGGTTTCAGGAAAAACTATTACCGGCACTCATGAACCGCTATGAACAAATGTTACGCTGGGTACTAGTTGGGCGCAGACCGGTTTATATGTTGATTTCTCTTTTTGTATTATTCCCCATTGCACTCTTCATGCTCATTCTAAGAGGAAATCCCACTACCTTCTTCCCCAGTGGTGATCCTAATTTTATCTACGTATATCTCAAAATGCCGGTAGGCACCGATGTGAAATATACGGATTCTGTTACCCGGCTTCTGGAGCAAAAAGTATACCTAAGCCTTAAGGATCAGCAACCGGGAGCGCCGGGTTCGATTGTAGAAAGTGTGATCTCAAATGTTGCTGTTAGTGCAAATAATCCGCGTGATAACAATCGTAGTGTACAACCCAATTTAGGAAGAATTCAAATCTCGTTTGTAGAGTTTGAACAACGACATGGAAAAAGTTCTGCTGTTTATATTGATGCTATCCGTAATAATATAAAAAATATACCGGGTGCAGAGATCAGCGTAGAGCAGGAACAAGGGGGCCCTCCCACCGAACCCCCTGTAAACATTGAAGTGATTGGAGAAGATTATGGCCGTATTGCTGCTGTTGCGCAACAACTCTACAATTTTATTGATACGAATAAAGTAGAGGGATTAGACAATCTTCAATTGGATGTAGATCTAAAAAATCCGGAGATAACAGTAACGGTTGACCGACAAAGAGCTTTATCTGAAGGGGTAAGTACCGGACAGGTAGGAATGGAGATTAGAACTGCACTCTTTGGGAAAGAGATCAGCAAGATCAAAGAGGGTGATGATGAATATAAAATTCAATTGCGCTATAGTAATCTGCAACGCAATAATATTCAGGATCTCATGAATATGAAAATAACTTTTCGGGATTTCAATACGGGACAGATCAAGCAAGTACCCATCAGCACCATCGCTTCGTTCGACTATACCAACACAAGCGGCGGTATCAAAAGAAAAAATCTGAAAAGAACCATTCAGCTTCAATCTAATGTTTCTGATCCCAGTCAAACTGCCGTTATTAATGCAGCCTTAAAATCTAAAATCGAGGAGTTTAAAAACCAAACCACACTACCCGAAGATGTAACCATTCGTCAGAGTGGTCAGAGTGAACAGGAAGCAGAAACTTCAAAATTCCTGGGAACCGCTTTAATGATCTCAATCGGATTGATCTTCCTCATACTCGTATTACAGTTTAACAGTATGAGTAAACCATTCATTGTCATTACAGAAATTTTCTTCAGTATCATTGGCGTATTAATCGGTTATGCACTCACCGGAAAAACGATTGCCACGATCATGATGGGTGTAGGTATTGTTGGGCTGGCTGGTATTGTAATTAAAAACGGAATTCTCTTAATTGAATTTACAGACGAATTAAGAAAACGCGGTTATCGCACACGTGAAGCAGCCATTCAGGCGGGGAAAATTCGAATTATTCCTGTTCTACTTACGGCACTGGCTACAATTTTTGGACTTATTCCACTGGCTGTCGGGTTCAATATTGATTTTGTATCCATGTTTCAGCATCTGGATCCTAAAATTTTCTTTGGTGGCGATAGTGTTGTTTTTTGGGGACCCCTTAGCTGGACGATCATATACGGTTTGGTCTTCTCTTTCTTCCTTACACTTATGATGGTACCTAGCATGTATATCATTGCAGAAAGATTAAGACGGCCTATGGAGAAATTCTATGGCACAAAATATATTGCGCTATTTGGATTTTTAGGGCCCTTCTTCTTCGTATTTGTGGGAGTGATGTATCTCGGAAGAAAAATTCAAGGTAAGAATATATGGATGGGAGGCCGAAAGTAAATAGCTAATTTAATTCAAGTAGTTTATCAATAGATGCAGCCAGTCTTCTGTCTTTATCTGTGATAATATTCCCGGCATCATGTGTACTAAGCCAGATCTCAACACGATTCCATACGTTAGACCATAAAGGATGATGATTTTGCTTTTCTGCTTCCATGGCCACTCGACACATAAAAGCAAAAGCCTCGGAAAAATTATTAAACTCAAATTTTTTATACAATTGGTTATTTAATTCTTGCCACATAAAAAATTATTAAAAAATTAAATTGAATCTGTTTTTGATACTGTTGTGCGCCAGTTCAGTAACCAGTTGGACCCCCTGAATATTTCTGATATCCTCAATCAACAAAGCATCTTCTTCTTTTGAAGGTATTTCTCCTTTTCTAAGCCACAAATAATCCAGATGCTTGAATTCGGGTAACATATATTCCCCGTCATACAGATTCCTGTATAAATAATTGATCAAAGAAACACCTGGCTCCTGAAACTCAAATACCGGAAAAAAATAATCTCTTTTTTTGCGTACGATCTTGATCTCAAGGTCGTTGTTGATCCGAAAATCAAAACCAAATGCATGGTTTGCCTGCCAAACGAACAAGTGTGCCGGCATAGGTGCCATGATACCGAGCAAGACGGTATCCTCAAAAAATTCGTCCGCCAGCAAATCATTATCAAGCATCAATTTCATAACCGGCTATTATTAATCAAACGAAGATAATGTCAATTTACAAGATAGTAATAACCTTTGAAAGATAGCTACTCGGAAATTATATGTATATACATCTATTTACCTTATCTTTGTAAAAATGATCTTATCACTTAAACTTGTATTATGAAAAAAACAATGATTGCCTCCGCTGTTCTGATCGGTTTCGTATCACTAACAGCATTTATTTCTGCCCCTGAAAAAGAAAAGGTGACAGTTGCAGCACCCGCAGTTCAGGAAGTTACCAAATGGAGTATTGATAAGCCGCATACTGCTGTAAGATTTGCAGTAAGCCATATGGTGGTGGCAGAAACAGAAGGCACTTTCAAGGTATTCGATGGATCAGTTGAACATAGTAAAGCAGACTGGAGCGATGCTAAGATCAACTTCAGCATTGATGTAAATTCCATCAATACAGACAATGACTATCGTGATAAACACTTGAAAGGGGACGACTTTTTCAATGCGGAAAAGTATCCAACCATGACTTTTAAGAGTACCTCATTTAAGCCACTGGGTAACAACAAATATGAATTAAATGGAAACCTTACGATTCGTGATGTTACCAAACCCATCAAGTTCGCAGTAAGTTTTGGCGGCTTATCTGCCAACAAAGAAAAAGCAGGCTTTAAAGCCACCGGCAGCATTAATCGTTTTGATTATAATCTGAAATGGGATAAAATGACTGAGGCAGGAGAATTGGTAGTAGGCAAAGAAGTAGAGATTACAGTACGCGTGGAATTGAACAAAGTAAAATAACGGCCAATTGGTAAGCATAAAAAGGCAGCCTAATGGCTGCTTTTTTTATGATGATACATCACTAAATAAATGCGGATGCTCCTGTACATACAACATTAATTTAGCTGATTTTTGAATGCCCAATTTTTGATAAATATGATGTCGATGTACCTCTACGGTTTTAAAACTGATTCCTAATTTCTCAGCAATATCTTTTGCGCTCAAGCCTTTATAGACCCAGTATGCTACTTGTTTTTCTTTCTTGGTGAGGAGGCCTTTATTGGTAAGATCTGATGTATCTGATAATTCAGTTGGTAATAAATCTTCTACTTCTTTGCTCAGATACCTGCCTCCGTTTAAAACTACCTGCATGGCATCTTTCATTTCATCTAAAGTGGAAGTCTTAGTGAGATAACCATCCACCCCAACAGCTATGGCTTTTTTTACCATGCCGAGATCAGCATATCCTGATACCGCAAGGAATTTTGTAGTTGGAGATAAATTTTTAAGTTCTTTAATTACATCGAGAGAACTCCCGTCTGAAAGCAGAATATCTAGCAAAACAATATCAATGGGATGATTAAGCAGGGCCTCTTTTAAAGTACTGCATGCATGCACCTGATCAACTACTTCAAAGTTTTCCGACTTAGATAGGAATGCACCCCACATTTGCGCCATCATAGTGTGATCGTCCGCAATTAATATTTTGACTGGATTCATCTTAAGGTAATTCAAGCAATGTTTTAGATTGCCAAATCTATACAATAAATAAGATTAATGATGAGCCATTCATAATTTTTTTACCCCATCTGCATACGATCGTTTGTTGCATAAGCAATTCTTTGTAGCTATCTGTGAATGTCTTTTCTTTGCAGCAAATTTCTAAATCGGGGTTATCCCGGAATATTCTTTCAAAGCAAAACATTCAATTATGAGTTCCATTATCAGTGTACATGCAAGACAAATCCTTGACAGCCGCGGAAACCCTACGGTTGAAGTTGACGTAGTTACCGAAGCTGGTTTTTTAGGAAGAGCCGCCGTTCCTAGCGGAGCCAGCACAGGAAAACACGAGGCCGTTGAATTGAGAGATGGTGATAAAAGTAAATACATGGGTAAGGGGGTTTTGAAAGCGGTTGAAAATGTAAATAATGTAATTGCTAAAGAATTGGTTGGTATTAGTGTATCAGAACAAACATACATTGATCATTTACTTATTAAAATCGATGGCACTGATAATAAAGCAAAACTTGGAGCCAATGCCACGCTTGCAGTAAGCATGGCTGTTGCAAAGGCAGCAGCCGAAGAGGCCGGACTTCCTCTTTTCCGCTATCTGGGCGGAGTAAATGGAACCGTTCTTCCCATGCCAATGATGAACATCATCAATGGCGGGGTGCATGCCGACAACAAAATAGATTTTCAGGAATTTATGATCATCCCTGTAGGGGCTCCTTCTTTTAGTGAAGGCCTTCGCTGGGGTGTAGAAGTATTTCATCATCTGAAATCCGTTCTGAAAAAGAAAGGATATAGTACCAACGTAGGAGACGAAGGCGGCTTTGCTCCCGAAATCAAGAGCAACGAGGAAGCTATCGAAACGGTACTCGAGGCAATTAGTGCTGCCGGCTACAAACCGGGTTCTGAAATTGCCATCGCTATGGATGCTGCTTCCAGCGAAATGTATGACGAGTCGGCGCGCACTTATAAATTCTATAAGAGCAACCCCGATAAAGTTATCACCAGCGATGAGATGGTAGCCTACTGGACCGAATGGGTAAATAAATACCCGATCATTTCTATTGAAGACGGGATGGCAGAAGACGATTGGGAAGGCTGGAAAAAATTGACGGACGCTGTTGGAAGTAAGTGTCAGTTGGTAGGCGATGACCTGTTTGTAACCAATGTAAAAAGACTGAAAGAAGGTATTGACAAAGGGATTGGCAACAGTATTCTTATCAAAGTAAACCAAATCGGAACTGTTACCGAAACGATCAATGCCGTACAAATGGCACAGCATGCGGGTTATACTTCTGTAATGAGTCACCGCAGTGGCGAAACAGAAGATACTACCATTGCAGACCTGGCGGTTGCCTTGAACTGCGGTCAGATCAAAACAGGATCTGCCAGTCGTACCGATCGTATGGCCAAATACAATCAACTGATTCGGATTGAAGAAATCCTTGGAGAAAATGCGATCTATCCAAAAGGAAAGATTAAATTTGGCAAATAATGGCCGGTCTTACCGGCTTTGCTTAATATGAAGTCTATCCCCGGTATATTCAAAAACAAATATTTCATAGCATTCACAGCCTTTATGGCGTGGATGCTATTTTTTGATGACAACAACTTTATAGAGCAATTCAACCGCTTTCAGAAACTACAACAACTGAAAGAAAGTAGCACTTATTATAGTGAAAAAATAAATGCCGCTTCGGCTGAATTGAAAAGACGGGAATTAGATCCCGCTGCATACGAACGTATAGCCAGGGAAAAATACTATATGAAAAAGGCCAACGAAGATGTATTCATCTTTGAAGAATAATACCTGGCGAACACAATAACAGAGCCTTTTCTTGCGTTTTATAGAAAATATCGCTAATGAAGGCAAATATTACTCCAGAAGATCTCATCTTATATATTTACAAAGAAACCTCTCCTGAAGAAAATCTATTCATTGAGCAATCGCTTCAAGAAGACTGGACCCTCATGGAAAAATTCAAAGTGCTGCGAGCCGCTGTCAAAAGATTAGCCGACCTGAAGCAATCTCCCCGGACAGAAGCCGTGCTAAATATTCTTCACTATGCCTCTGAAAAGATTAAGGAACCATCCCATACACTTAGGGAAAAAGCAACAAGCTGATATTCGATACGATACATTGAATACATTCTTATCCAAAATTGTGGAGTCGACAAGGAGTGCGCATCGATCAACCTGTTTCTCCGTTATCTTTGCGGCATGAACGGACTATCGGAAAAGATCGAAAGCCTGAAAAAGGAAATAGAAGCCTTCCCCATTCAAAATGCACAGGAACTTGAGGCATACCGCATACAGTATTTGGGTACAAAAGGACTGGTGAAGGCCTTAATGGCTGAAATGAAATCGGTTCCTGCTGAAGAAAAAAGAGCTGCGGGACAACTACTCAATGAGTTCAAGATCTTTGCAGAAGCCAAATATGATGCGGCTCAATCCATTATCGAAAACAAAGAAGAAGAAAGCAGCAATATTGACCTATCCATGCCCGGTGATCAATTACCAACGGGCAGCCGTCACCCGATCAGTCTGATGCGTAATCGTATCATTGAAATTTTTCAGCGGCTTGGTTTTTCTGTTGCCGATGGACCTGAGATTGAAGATGACTGGCACAATTTCACCGCACTCAATCTACCCGAAGATCATCCAGCCCGGGACATGCAGGATACCTTTTATATTCAACAAGAACCTGCCATCTTGTTACGTACGCATACCAGCAATGTGCAGATCCGCGAAATGCAGAAAGGAAAACTACCTATTCGCATGATCATGCCAGGCCGCGTTTACCGAAACGAAACCATCAGCGCAAGGAGTCATTGCTTCTTTCATCAGGTAGAAGGCTTATATATAGATGAACAGGTAAGTTTTGCCGACCTCAAGCAAACCCTTTACTTCTTTGTAAGAGAAATGTTCGGAGAAAATGTAAAGGTCAGATTCCGCCCCTCTTATTTCCCTTTTACCGAACCCAGCGCAGAAATGGATATCAGTTGTATGCTATGCGACAGCAAAGGGTGCAGTGTTTGTAAAAAAACAGGATGGCTAGAAATTCTTGGCTGCGGGATGGTGCATCCTAAAGTATTGGAAAATTGTGGTATCGACAGTAATAAATACTCCGGCTTTGCTTTTGGCATGGGTATCGAAAGACCCACTATGCTGAAATATGGCATTAAAGATATTCGACTCTTCAGCGAAAATGATGTTCGCTTTTTACAACAGTTTACCGGGGCTTATTAATTGTTGTAACTTTACCCCTTCATGAGTGCCATTAAGAAACCTGTATTTGTAACCGGAGGATCCGGCCTAGTGGGCTCTGCATTATTGAGACAATTATTAGAAAAAAAAATACCTGTTAAAGCACTTTATCATCAAACCAAATCTCCCCTTCTTACTCAAGAAGAAGATGAAATGATCGAATGGATAAAGGGAGATATACTAGATACATCTTTATTAAATGAAGTATTGACTTCATGCAGCCGGGTGTATCATTGCGCAGCAATTGTTTCCTTTCATCCGGCATGGAAAGAAAAAATGTATAAGATCAATGTAGAAGGAACCGCCAATATCGTGAATGCCTCTTTAGAAACCGGCATAGAAAAATTAGTGCATGTAAGTTCAGTCGCTGCTATTGGACCGGCTGAAAATAATAAAGAGATTAGTGAAACCGGCGAATGGTCTGATGAATTTAAAAGCTCTGAATACGGAAGAACAAAATACTTGTCGGAAATGGAAGTGTGGAGAGGAATGGCAGAAGGATTGTCAGTAGCTATTGTAAATCCGGCCATCATTTTAGGAGAAGGCAACTGGCATCAGGGGTCTGCTGCCATTTTTAAGAAGGTATGGCAGGAGTTTCCATTTTATACTAAAGGATCTACAGGATTTGTAGATGCGCACGATGTAGCCAAAGCCATGATCATGCTGATGGATTCTTCTGTTGATAGTGAACGATTTATTATGTCGGCCCACCATTTGAATTATGAAGCACTAATGCATAAAATAGCAGTCCGTTTTCAGAAAAAAACACCAAGATTTAATGCCCCTGGTTTCCTGCTGGCATTAGCCTGGAGGTGGGAAGCCATAATATCTTATTGCTCAAACAAAGAGCCATTGATTACAAAAGAAACTGTAAAAAAAGCATTTCAAGCCATAGTATACAATTCAGAGAAACTAGCTAATACGCTTCCCGATTTTTCTTATACTGAAATAGAAGCTACATTAGACAGAACCTGCAAATGGTACAAAGATAAAATGACACATCATTAAGTGAATTTTATAGACACCATCCTAAATATGTTCTAATAATTTATTTACTTTAACGTTCTAATATAAAAGTCTATGCGATTTCTGTTTGCTTCTGTAATGTTTATGACGAT
>CAZZJD010000005.1:16100-18127 GCA_964654305.1 uncultured Chitinophagaceae bacterium | reverse complement strand
TTCTTCAAGGAGATCAGCGACCAGCCATTCCAAGTTCCGGAGGGGGCCACGCTCTCGGAAGTATTCCAGTAAGTTCACGGGGAAAGGGCGTGGGTTCGATTCCCGAATCTGAATTGTGGCTATGGCACAATGGTATCAAATTGGCTTACAATCAGTTGATTTTAGGGTTATGGGTTCAATGCCCAACAGGGCTTAATGTTCAAGGACACTAAAGAAGCCTGAACCCTGTTTTGAATTTAGACCATGGCTGTTCGCAGGTCCATAATTTTCAGTTGTATACTTTGCTGCCCTTTATAATTGTTTTTTTCCAGGGTGTAAACAATATCTACCAGCCCCTTTTGAACCTGTTCCAACAACGGAGCAGCTTTAAAAAAAATACCTTTTAGCGTCGTGTTTTCATGACGGAGTGATAATTGAAGATGTTGTTCTTTAACCACTTTGCTATAACCTGAATCTTGGGTTTTTCTGGTAATAAATACAGGCCTGAGATTATCCGGTCCGAAAGGCTCCATTTGTTCTATGATTCTGTAAAAGGGAAGTTGAGCTGCATCAAAGGGTAGCTCCGTATCAATTATGATTTCGGGTACAAGTTGTTCTTCTTTGATGGATTTACTTACGGCCTCTTCAAAAGAAGCAGAGAATGCATTTAGGTTTTCTGCTTTTAATGATAGTCCTGCTGCGGCATAATGGCCTCCGTAAGCTAGTAGATGTTCCCGACAAGTATGGATGGCTTCATACAGATCAAAGCCCGCCACACTTCGGGCACTACCCGCCAGTATATCCCCACTTTTGGTAAGTACTACTGTTGGTTTGTAATAATGCTCAGTCAGCCGAGAAGCAACGATACCCACTACTCCTTTGTGCCAGTTGGGATGAAAAACTACCGTTGATTTTCTGTTGTCTGCATCGGGCATCTTTCTGATGATTTCCAGTGCTTCTTCCGTTATGGAGCTATCGGCCTCTTTGCGTTCATCATTATCTGCATGCAGGAGTTTGGCGTAATCAGTAGCTTCCTCAATCGTTTCACTGATAAACATTTGAACCGCTTTTCTAGCATCATCCATTCGGCCTGCCGCATTTACCCTAGGAGCAATCATAAAAACCAGATTATTTATGTTCATGATGCCCGGGGCATTGCTTACTTGCATAAGCGCTTTAATACCTAGGGAAGGAGATTCGTTGACCTGTTTCAGTCCATGCCATGCCATTATTCTGTTCTCTCCTGTCATGGAAACAATATCCGCTGCTATGGCAGTAGCCACCAGGTCCAGATACATTGTAATTTCATTAAAGGGAATTTGAAGTGTCTTGGCCAGCGCCGTAATCAATTTGAATCCGACTCCGCAACCACATAATTCCTTAAAGGGATAAGGGCAGTCTTTTTGTTTCGGGTTTAAGATTGCAACAGCCGGGGGTAAAATTGCATCGGGAAGGTGATGGTCACATACGATAAAGTCTATTTTATTTTCTTTGGCATATTGAATGAGTTCCGTTGATTTTACTCCACAGTCTAATGTAATTACCAATGAAAAGTTATTTTGTATGGCGTAATCCACTCCCGCTTTAGAGATGCCATATCCTTCCCGATACCGATGGGGGATATAAAAATCAATCTCATTGTTTGCAGCTATTTTTTTGATGAAGAGATACATACAGGCTACGCTGGTTGTGCCATCGACGTCATAATCGCCATATATTAATATCTTTTCTTTTTTTTCTCTTGCATCTAAAATTCTGTCAACAGCTTTTTGCATTCCTTTCATTAGAAAGGGATCGTGCAGAGCTTCCAAGGAAGGGCGAAAGAATGCTTTTGCCTTATCATAACTATCAATTCCTCTTTGTACTAATATCTTACATAATAAGGGATGAATTTTCAATTCATTAAGTAAATGTTGGGTCTGTTCCTTATCATCATTTAAGATCGTCCATCTTTTTTTCATAAAATGTTGTGTTTTTCAGGTTTCTTTTAGTGTTGGCTAAATTAGGTTAGTATTTTTTTTCTGTTGTGATAATGATTTTGCAATTTC
>CAZZJD010000005.1:0-16090 GCA_964654305.1 uncultured Chitinophagaceae bacterium | reverse complement strand
GGTTAGTATTTCCTTTCGGTTGTGAATTTAACAAGTTGTATAAGGCCTTGGGTATATTCATTTTGAGGACATTGATTGAGAATGGCTAGCGCCTGATCTCTGTAGAGATTCATTTTTTCTGAGGCATAATCCAATCCACCGGCAGCTTTTACTTCATCCAAAACAAAGCGAATATCAGATTTGTTTTTATGCTTATTTTTCAGAATATATATTAATTCCTTTTTACGGTTACTGTTCACTTTGTTGAGGGTGTGTATCAAGGGTAGTGTTAATTTCTTTTCCTTGATATCATTGCCGGTGGGTTTCCCGACATCAGCATTACCATAGTCAAAAAGATCATCTTTAATTTGGAATGCGATACCCGCGCATTCGCCAAAAAGCCGCATTTGTTCCGCATATGCTGTATTCTGAGTAACAGACCAGGTGCCTGCCGAACAAGAAGATGCCAGTAGAGAAGCGGTTTTGTTTTTGATAATTTCAAAATAGATATCCTCATTCAGGTTAAGCGTGCGAGATTTTTCAATTTGCAGAAGCTCTCCTTCGCTCATTTGTTTAACTGCTCTAGAAAGAATTTTAAGGATTTCAAAATCGTTATTTTCAAGACTTAGTAATAATCCCTTTGATAAAAGGTAATCTCCCACAAGTACTGCAATTTTGTTTTTCCATAAAGCATTGATGGAAAAAAAGCCTCTTCTTTTGTAGGCTTCATCAACCACATCATCATGTACGAGGGTTGCGGTATGTAGTAGTTCTACTAATGCGGCAGCCCGGTAGGTGCTGTCGTTAACCGGCTCAAACATTTTAGCACTCAGAAAAACAAACATCGGACGTACCTGCTTCCCTTTTCTCCGGATAATATAATGCATGATCCTGTCCAGCAAGGGCACCTGACTTTTTACAGCATCTTTGAATTTAGTTTCAAAAATGGTCATTTCTTCTTTGAGTAGGCTTTGGATCTCAGGTATTGGGGTCATATGGCAGCAAGATACATTCAAAGTGCTGATAATTTTCAGCCAAAAGACTGCCGTTTCTCATTTTTTTTGAAGCAATAGCAGGAATTAATCAAAAAAAATATTAAAATTTGATTTTTACGTTCGGATCTCTATTTTTGCATGAACCTTAAGGTCTTACGAAACTTAAACAACAACTATGGCTAGCAAAAAGATTGCCCTATTAATAGGGCTTATTGTATCGATCAATCTTCAACTTTCTGCTCAAAGTTATGACTGGAAAGATGAGTCGCTTATCCCTAACGGTGGGAAGGCGCAACATAGTGAATTTTTAAAAAATCAATATCCTTTTCCTGCCAAACCCCGTAATCAGTGGGAAATTGGTATCAGTGTTGGTAATCTCGCTGTTAGTGGCGACGTTGCTACTGAATTTCCAAATTTTGGGTGGGGTGTTCATGTAAGAAAAGCGTTTGGCTATATATTTTCAGCCCGTTTAGCATATTCCGGTGGAAATGCATATGGTATGAATTGGCTTCCAGCGTTCAATTATGCTAAAAACTCTGCATGGGCAAGCAGATATGTTGCCCCAGTAAATCAACAATGGGGAGTTGCTCCACTGCCGGGTATGATTCCTGGGCAGATTTATCAGGTACAAAGTACAAATACTAGTGTTCCATATACGGCAGCTAGCGGAGATCCAGTCTATTACAATTATAAAACAAATATTCATCAGTTAGCGTTGCAGGGTATTTTTACATTGAATAATGTAAGATTTCATAAAGCGAAAACCGGTTTTCTTTTATATGGTATTGCCGGTGTAGGCGCTATGGTATATGAAACGTATGTTAATGCGCTTGATGAAAAAGGTGGCACTTATGCTGGTTTATTCAGGGCGGTAAATAATGAATATCCAAACAGCAGATATTCTGAAAGCACTGATATTTTAAGAGACCTTCGTGCGGGTATGGATGATACTTATGAGACGCTTGCTGATGGGGAAAAGAGCAGAAGACCTAACGTATTTGACAGAACCATGAAACCTACTGTAATGGCAGGGGTAGGTATAGCATTCAAAATTAATAAAAGATTCAGTATAGGAATTGAAGAGGTTCATACATGGACTAATGAAGATCTGCTTGACGGACAGCGTTGGCAGGAATCATCTATGGGGGATGCTTCCATGACGAGAGATTTTGATACCTGGCACTATACAAACATCAACTTAAATTATAATATTGGTGCTAAGTCTGTTCAACCGCTTTGGTGGTTAAATCCTTTAGATTTCACATATAATGAGTTGAATTCACCCAAGCATATGAAAATGCCAAAACCAGTTTTGGATGATGCTGATGGGGATGGTGTAACTGACCAGTTTGATCTAGAGCCGAATACTCCAGCAGGTTGTCCTGTTGATACACATGGTGTAAGTCGCGATACTGATGGAGATGGAGTTCCGGATTGTAAAGACAAAGAACTTATTACACCTACACAATGTCAGCCTGTTGATGCTGATGGTGTTGGTAAATGTCCGGATCCAGAATGCTGCAAAAACATGGTCAATGTGGATGATTTACTTAAAAAGTGTAATGTTACTGATCTGCCCTCCATCAATTTTGCAGGAAAGTCAGTAGAACTTTCTTCTGAAAATAAAGCATTGGTAGGAAGTGTTGCAACATCATTAAGAAGTAATCCGAACTGTAAAGTGATTATTTGCGGAAGCGCTTCTAAGAGTAAGAGTGGTCAGGCATTAGGACAAAAAAGAGTAGATGCCATCGTTAAATATTTGGTAGAAACGCAAGGTATTAGTTCTGATCGCGTTGTGGCTCAGTATGATTGCAGTGAAGGTGAACCTTCTGTTGTAGAGTTAAGAGCAGAGCAAAAATAACATCCAATACTAACTGTATATTTTGTAAGGCTGTCTGAAAAGGCAGCCTTTTTTATTAGAGGAAATTCAGTTTACTTTAATCGGGATTAGACTAATAACAACGTGGTTACGCTTGGGGGCCTTTTAGATTTTAAAATCAAGTATCGTAAAATTCCCGAAGGTTCAAGGTTAAAAAGAAAGGCTATGAATGGCTGCAGACATTTCTTTAATTAGGAATGTATCTTTTTCGATGGCATTACCAATTACAATGATGTCCGCGCCGGCTTTACAATTCTGATATGCTTTTTCCGGATTCGTAATTCCCCCTCCTACAATAAGAGGGATATGGATTTCGTTTGAAACGGCATGTATCATCTTTTCTGAGATCGGTCTTTTCGCTCCACTTCCAGCGTCCATGTAAATCAATTTCATGCCTAGCATTTCGCCTGCCATTGCAGTACAAATGGCAATTTCATATTTGTCTGCCGGAATCGGTGCTGCTCCACTCATGTAAGATGCAGTAGTAGGCGCACCGCCATCAATAAGCATATAGCCTGTTGACATGATTTCGAGGCCGCTTTCTTTAACCTGTGGTGCAGAAATCACATGCTGACCAATCAATAAATCAGGGTTGCGACCGGAGATGAGGGAGAGATATAACAAGGCATTTGCTTGGGGTGTGATTTGCGCCGGGCTCCCGGGGAACAGAATCACCGGAATATCTGAAGAGGATTTAATTTGCATTACCACTTCATCCATTCGGGTACTTAGCATAAGGCTTCCGCCAACAAAAAAGTAGTCAACTTCCGCTTCTTCCGATAATTGTAAAATTTGGGTAATATTATCAGGATTGCACTTGTCGGGATCGAGCAGTACTGCAAAAGATTTTTTGCTGGCTTTTTTTCGCTCTAATATTTTATTGTATGTCGTTCCCTTTTCTCTCATGTACTTTGAAGTAAGATTTCAGGTTGTTTATTGGGTTAAAATTACCTGAAAAAATCAACGACACAAAAATCCTGATTTTTAGCCTCCCGCCCAATTATTTATTCCGTTTTTAGGCATTGGCGTGTCTACTAAGCCGATTCTTTTCTTTCTTCGTTTAAGGATTGGCGTTAGTAAAAATTTCGTTTATACATCCTCTGAAAATCAATGTGGGTAAGGCATTTGATAATTAATGATATAATTGTTCGTTTTTTATCAAAAACAATATTATTTTCCAAAAAAAAATGGCATCCAAAACAAAAGTCTATATCCCTACTGTATTTCATTGATTTTCCACACCCTGTTGATATTTATCATTTTGTACTTACCGTTCAAAAAAATAGTTTCGTTACCCCTTTAATGAGTATTTAACTTACTAACCAAAACGAAATAAATAGACTATGGCCGGAAGAAAAAAAACAGCGCAGCGACTGACATTTGATCGTCGCTTCACTAAGGAAGGAGTTGCTCCTTTTGATATGTTTACCTATGATTACCGTACCTCGGTAATTAGAAATCCTTCGGGTGAGATCGTGTTTGAAATGAAAAATGTGGAAGTTCCTGCACATTGGAGTCAGATTGCAACGGATATTCTAGCGCAGAAGTATTTTCGTAAGGCGGGTGTACCCCAGCCAGATGGTTCTTTGGGGAGGGAAACCTCTTCCAAACAAGTAGCACATCGCATGGCGCATTGCTGGCGTGTTTGGGGTGAGCGCTATGGTTACTTTGCATCTGAAAAAGATGCACAAATTTTTTATGAGGAATTGGTTTATAGTATCCTCAATCAAATGTGTGTGCCAAACTCTCCCCAGTGGTTTAATACCGGTTTGTATGAGTGTTATGGCATTAAAGGAAAGCCACAGGGGCACTATTATGTAGATGCGAAAGATGGCCAGCTAAAAAAATCGACTTCGGCTTACGAACGCCCTCAGCCACACGCATGCTTTATTTTAAGTGTAAGTGATGACCTGGTGAATGAAGGCGGTATCATGGATTTATGGGTAAGAGAAGCTAGAATTTTTAAATATGGTTCGGGCGTAGGAACCAACTTCTCTCAAATCAGAGGCGAAGGTGAAAAACTTAGCGGAGGTGGTTCTTCTTCCGGATTAATGAGTTTTTTAAAAATCGGTGATCGTGCTGCCGGTGCGATTAAAAGCGGCGGTACTACTAGAAGAGCAGCTAAAATGGTTTGCCTGGATCTGGATCATCCCGAGATTATGGACTTTATCAGCTGGAAAGTAGAAGAAGAGAAAAAAGTGGGTGCATTAATTGCTGCTGGTTATTCCCATGATTATGAAGGAGAGGCCTACCGTACAGTAAGTGGACAAAACTCCAATAACTCTGTACGCATTCCTAATGAATTTTTTGAAAGACTTGAGAAAGGCGAGGATTGGGAATTAAAAGCCAGAACAGATGGTCGTGTAATGAAAAAGATACCTTCTCAGGAAGTATGGAATCAGATTGCCTATGCTGCCTGGCGCTGTGCGGATCCCGGTACGCAGTATGACACTACCATCAACGAATGGCATACTTCACCCAAAGGAGGACGCATCAATGCATCCAATCCTTGCAGTGAGTATATGTTCCTCGATAATACCGCCTGTAATCTTGCTTCCATCAACTTACGCACACTTTTCAACGAAAAGGATCAAAGTTTTGATGTAACTGGTTATGAATATCTCATACGCCTGTGGACGGTAGTTCTTGAGGTTTCCGTTTTAATGGCTCAGTTCCCTTCTAAAGAGGTTGCCCAATTATCTTATGATTACCGTACACTTGGATTAGGTTATGCGAATCTAGGCTCTATGCTGATGGTAATGGGTATTCCATACGATAGTGAAGAAGCCCGCGGTATTGCTGGCGCACTGTCTGCTATCATGACGGGTATATCTTACAAGACTTCTGCTGAAATGGCTTCTTTCTTGGGTGCTTTCCCCAGATACGAAGAAAATGCTGCTGATATGTTGCGTGTAATGCGTAATCACAGAGCGGCAGCTTATGATGCAGAAGGGGCTTATGTAGGTTTAAGCATCAAACCTTTAGGAATTAAAGCAACCTATTGCCCAGATTATTTATTGAAAAGTGCATGTAATTCCTGGGATGATGCGGTAGAGCTGGGAGAAAAATATGGATACCGTAATGCCCAAACAACTGTGATCGCTCCAACTGGTACCATTGGTCTGGTAATGGATTGTGATACTACGGGAGTAGAACCAGATTTTGCTTTAGTGAAGTTTAAAAAATTAAGTGGTGGCGGTTACTTTAAAATCATCAATCAGTCAGTACCTGCAGCGCTTACTAAGTTGGGGTATAATAATTCAGAAATCGATGCTATCGTAAAATATGCAGTAGGTGCTGCCTCTTTAAATGGTGCTCCATTTATCAATCCCCAAACATTAAGTGAGAAAGGATTTATAGCTGAGGAAATTAAAAAGCTGGATGCGTCAATGGCCAGTGCTTTTGAAATTGGATTCGTTTTCAATAAATATACATTGGGTGAAGAGTGTTTGCAAAGACTTGGATTCACATCTGATCAGTATAATGATTTTGAATGGAGTCTTCTGGAGGCACTAGGTTTCACAGAGGATCAGATCGCCGCCGCCAACGATTATATCTGCGGTACGATGACTATTGAAGGTGCCCCATATCTGAAAGATGAGCATTATCCTGTATTCGATTGTGCTAACAAGTGCGGTAAAAAAGGCGAAAGATATATTCATCATAGCGGACATATCCGTATGATGGCTGCTGTTCAGCCGTTCATTAGTGGAGCGATCTCCAAAACGATTAATCTGCCCAATGAGGCAACGATTGAAGAAATTGCAGATGCCTACATGATGAGCTGGAAATTAGGATTAAAAGCCTGTGCATTATATCGTGATGGTTCTAAACTCAGTCAGCCGCTCAGCACGAAAGGAGAGAAGAAGAAAAAAGCCGGCACTGATGCAGAAGCTACCGCTGAACAATCTGTTTCCGATAGCGCGATAGTAGATATGGCAAAGCTGACAGTAGAAGAATTGATGGAAGAACTCAATAAGCGTGTTCAATCCTCTCCTGACACAAAATTAAAACGTCAGCTGGCGCGCATTGTAGAAAGAAGGAAACTGCCTACAAAACGTCGCGGTTTTACTCAAAAAGCTAAGATCAACGGACAAGCAATTTTCCTCCGTACTGGAGAATATGGTGATGGAACATTGGGAGAAATCTTTGTAGATCTGGCCAAAGAAGGAAGTACCTTGCGAAGCCTGATGAATAGTTTTGCCATCGCTGTATCTGTTGGCTTGCAATATGGGGTGCCGCTCGAAGAATATGTAGAGAAGTTCATCTTTACCAAATTCGAGCCTAGTGGTATGGTCGACCATCCAAATATTAAGAGCACCACTTCTATTGTAGATTTTGTTTTCCGCTGCCTGGCTTATGAATATCTTGGTCGAACTGATCTTGTACATGTACTCGATAAACCCGAAATTGGCAATACAGGTACCGACGACTGGGACGATATCCCTACGGGGCTTGAATACGAAAAAAAAAGCGTGGAACTGAGTGATGTTCGCGTGGTAGGTTCTGTTCCGTCTTCAAATGATACGCCTGCTTTTCAAAAGCAAACAATATCCTTGAAAATGGAATCAAATTCAAGTCTGGATGCCGTGAATATGGCGGCGAAAAGCATGCAAAGCGACGCCCCGGCTTGTAATGTTTGCGGACATATCACCATTAGAAGCGGCACTTGTTATAAGTGTTTAAACTGCGGCAATAGTATGGGATGCAGTTAATCAAATACCACCAACCAAAAATAGATCGTCCCGAATTTTCGGGACGATTTTTTTATGCCTGACTCTAAAGATTCACTACTTTGCATTCAACATAAAGAAAGAGGAGATATGATTGAAATGACGTTTACTTATCAGAAGAATAAAGTGGTCCAGGCACTCAGGTATCATTTTTTATCTCGTAAGGAGATCAGAATATTAATTATTGCAATCAATTTGTTTGCATTTGTATCGGCAATATTATTTTTTTACAAGAAAATATCACCGGTTGCTTTTTTAAGTAGTTCATTTCTTTGGTTTATTTTAATGATTACCATCTGGTTTTCACTTCCGTTTACTGTATTTCGTAAGAATAAAACATTTAAGGATCGTTTTTCTATTCGCTTTGGGGAACAGGATATCCAAATAACAAGCTCGGGTGGATTTAAATCCTGGCCATACTCACAATTTCAATATTTTTTGGAAACACCTAATTTTTTTCATCTTTATCTCAATGAACAATCTTTCTTCCTTCTACCAAAAGATGCCTGTCAGGAAGGCGAGGATCATAGGTTAAGATTAATTTTAAGAGAAAAAGTTGGAACTCCTGCCGGTAAATATTCGTAATCTTTAAAACCATATCCGATCAATTTTGTTAGTAGGAGTATGGATGATGTTATTCGTGTATCCGGACTCTCAAAGTCTTTCGGCAGTTTTCATGCGTTGAATCAACTTTCTTTTACGGTTCATAAAGGAGATGTATATGGATTTTTGGGTCAAAATGGTGCCGGCAAATCCACTACTATCCGAACTTTATTATCGCTGATTCATCCTGATGAAGGAGAGATAACCATCTTTGGGTATTCCCTCTTCACGCATCGAAAAGAAATCTTAAAAAATATTGGAGCCATTATTGAGAAGCCCGACTTATATCCTTTTTTAACCGGCATGGAAAATCTCAGACTTTTTGCCACTATGAGCGGAGCGAAGAAAACAAAGAAGGAGCTGATGGATCAGCTGAAAGTGGTAGGCTTGGAACAAAGACATGCATCTAAAGTGCATACTTACTCCCAGGGCATGAAGCAGCGTCTTGGACTTGCTATTGCACTTATTCATAATCCCGCGTTAATCATTTTGGACGAGCCCACCAACGGATTGGATCCACAGGGTATTGCAGATATGCGGAATCTGATAAAATGGATGCAGCATGAACTTAAAAAAACCATTTTCGTTTCATCCCATTTATTAAGTGAAGTGGAACAGATTGCCAATCGTATGCTGATTATTGATAAAGGGAAAAAGATTGTAGAGGGAGCTGTAAAAGAACTGTTTAATCCGGAAGAAAATTTTGTGTCCTTCATTACCCCGGATGTTGAAAAAGTAATAGAGTATATCCCTGCATCTCAGTATAGTACGTATACATTAACAATATCTGATCAAGGCTTTCAGATCAAGATGAAAAATGAATATGTAGCAGCCTTCAATGAATGGCTTGTGGGAAAAGGTATTCGTGTCAATGGAATACAATCCATGCATAGTCTGGAAAAATATTTTATTCAAGTGACTGCAAATAATCAACATGTGGAATCTTATACAGCTTGAGTTATTAAAATTGAAGAAGCGTCCGCGTACTTATATCGCTTTCGGAGCAATATGGGCTATTGTTTTGCTCATACAACTTGCGATGTATGCAGATGGGTCAGCCTACATGGAGTTTTTTTTAAAAGATATAGCCGACAGTTTCGATATTGTTGGCAATCCGCTGAATGGATATTTTGTTTGTTTTGTAGTGCTACAAACTTTATTGGTTCATGTACCCTTGTTGGTGGCTATTGTCAGTGCGGATATGATTGCGGGTGAAGCCAATCTGGGCACGCTGCGCTTGATTATGAGCAGGCCATATAGCCGCACTCAAATATTATTAAGTAAGTTCTCTGCATCCGCTATTTATACAATATTACTTTTATTATGGATTGCTTTTACCGGACTTTTGTTATCCGTGTTGATGTTTGGAAAAGATGGGATCATACATGCTAAGAGTTATGAAATTATTGTATTGAATGGCAATGATATTTTATGGAGATATATACTGGCTTTTGGATATGCATCACTGGCATTAATTACGGTGTCGGCCATGGGATTTTTCTTCTCCATTTTTGCTTCCAATTCTTTAGGTCCTATCATTACCACCATGAGTGTGATTATTGTGATGACGATTCTTACTACACTAGATATTCCTTTATTTCAACGGATTAAACATTTGTTTTTTACTTCTCATATGATTGCCTGGAAAGGATTTTTCGAAATGCAAACAGATGCAGAAGGTACAGCCATACCTGGAACCATACGAAATCTGCCTGCTATCCTTAAGAGTGCAGCCATATTATTTTTTCATATAATTGGCTTTGTATCGGCAGCCATCCTCATATTCAGAAAAAAAGATGTTTTGAATTGAAAACTATGAAGCGCAATTATAACATTATACTCATTTTTTGTTTCTCTCTATTTACTTTTGACGTCATTGCACAAGATGTACAGGCTCTTTTGAATAAGGTGAAGGATAAAATGAATCAGGTGCAGGATTATATGGCAACTGGCATGATGAAAACAGATGTTGTTTTTATTAAAGTACCTGTTGCTCCAATTCAATCTTATTACATGAGGCCTGATAAATTTCAGTTTACCCGAAAGTCAGGCGTTTCCCTGTTGCCAAAGGGGGGAGTAGGTATCAATATCGGCTCACTCATTCTTAACAATGATTATACAGTGGTGGATGCCGGAGAAAATTCCTGGCAAGGTAAAAAGGTAAAAGTAGCAAAACTCATTCCCTTATCTGAGACCTCGCATATTGTACTTACAACGCTTTATATTGATCCTGTTCAGATGTTGATATGCAGAGTAAGTACTACAACAAAAGAAAATGGAACCTATGAGCTGGAAATGAATTATGGCAAATTTGCTTCTTGGGGGCTTCCTTATAAAGTATTGTTTTATTTTAATACCAAAGATTACAAACTACCCAAAGGCATCACCTTTGAATATGATGATGGTACGATGGCTTCTCAACTTCCCAAAAATAAAAAAGGGAAGGTAGAGATTGTCTACAAAGATTATATAATCAATAAAGGCTTGGGTGTTCGTGCTTTTCAGGCAAAATAAATTCCGCTATCTCTATTCTTCATAAAGTTTTTCATCAACCGCTTTTGCGAGCAAAGACTTACTCATTTTACGAATTGGGTTTTTTCTCGCATCAGCATAACCCTGGCGCTGATTATAGATATCTATAGCCGAAAAAAGTGCTGCTCGAATTGATGACTCATCTGCTTTCCCTTTTCCTGCAATATCAAATGCAGTTCCGTGATCAGGACTTGTTCTTACTGCCGGTAAGCCGGCTGTATAGTTGACGCCTTCTCCTATGGAAAGCGATTTAAATGGAATTAATCCCTGGTCGTGATAAATAGCCAGTACCCCATCAAATTTTTCATACTGTCCTCTGGCAAAAAAAGCATCTGAACTATAAGGACCAAATGCCATAATATTTTGCTGTCTGGCTTCTTTTAACGTAGGACTTATAATTTCATTTTCTTCCTTACCTATCAGTCCTTCATCTCCCGCGTGCGGATTGAGACCCAGCATTGCAATCCTGGGTTTATCTATGCCAAAATCTTTTACCAATGATTGATGCATCAGTTTTAGCTTTTGGAGAATACGATCTTTATTCAGATGACCCGCTATCTGGCTGACAGGAATATGTTCTGTGAGTAAACCTACGCGCATGTTTTCACTAACCATAAACATCAAGACATCGTTTGCTTGGAAATATTTTTGAAGATAAGGGGTATGCCCCGTAAAAGGGAAACTATCTGATTGTACATTTTTTTTATGAATCGGGGCAGTCACTAAACCCTGTATTCTTTGTTCTTTCAATGCCTGTGTTGCTGTATTGAGTGAAATAACACCATATTTGCCACCTGTTTCGGTCAATTGTCCGGGCGTAATATTGATATCTTCTTCCCAGCATTGTAAAACATTAACCATTTTGGAATTGATCTTTTCCCATTCTTTAACTGATTGATAATTCAGGTTGCATTCTGCAGTTGTTTTTTTGTAAAAATTGATAACTTTATTGGAGGCAAATATGACGGGGGTACATAGTTCCGTTATACGTGAGTCCATCAGGCATTTAATAATCACCTCTGTTCCTATACCGTTAATATCTCCACATGATAATCCGATAATGGGTTTTTGACTTTGCATATTTTGTCGATAAGTGTATGAGTGCGTAAAGTTATATCATTTGCGAAACCCTGTGCTTCAAAATCTAATTTACTTTATCTATCGTAATAATTCCTAAGTTAATGCGGAAAATACGGTTATTGATATCTGCAGAGGCCGGAATCTTTATTTACTAAGGGTTTTATTTAGTCGAATAGTTTAGATTTTGTTAACTGAAGTATTAACTTTTCTATCAAATTCAATTAATATGAAACCAACATTAAAATTTATTACAACTGCTACTACTTTCTTTTTTTTATTTCTATTTAATGCTGTAACAGGCAAAGCCCAGGAAATTACAAATTTGAGAGTACATCGCCAGGCTGATGACGCTTCAGTAAATTGGGGCTCTTCCAATGCAGCTGGTGTTTCTTATTTTCTGATTGAACGTTCTTATGATGGTGAAATATTTGAAACGGTGGCTGAAGTATCTCCCACGGGATCTTCCACCTATCGTTATAGAGATATTACGGTGTTGCCGGGTATGATTTCTTACCGGGTTACAAGTGTAAACCTGGATGGAAGTTCATTCCAGTCACCTGTTGAAGTTTTACGTTTATTACGAAGGAAATAACCTTCGTAATAAACATCCGATACCCTTTAAAAACTAAATCCGATGAAACAAATTGTACCCTATTTGTTTCTCTGCCTGATCCTTATATCCGGGCAGTTGACAAACGCACAAATTACGAGTCCTCAGATCAAAGCCAGGTTTGGTGTAGATGCTGACCTGAGAAGTAATTTCTTCAACAATGCCATACAGGCCGGTAATGATGACTGGTTTAATAATGCAGCTGGATCTGGTATCTCAGTCATTGATACAACAGGAGCCGCTGCATTGATTGCGCAATACAATACCAATCCGAATTCCAGGAGAGTGCCAATTTTCCGTAGTATGTCCCGTCCTCAGTTTTCTGTTGTCAACAATAAGATGCTGATAGATGCCGTATTCATTAGGGATCATCATGGGGATGATTCATCGGTATTTTCCGGAGGGAATAAAAATGGGGCAAATCCAATCGCCTGGGCCTGTCCAATTTCACAAGGGGTTCCTGACAAGAATGATATTCTGGATATGTATATGCACGTGAGAAGAGATGGAGTGAATTCGAATGACTCTTTATGGTTTTTTGGTGGTTTGTCAATTAATAATACAACCGGAAGCCGTTATTTTGATTTTGAAATGTATCAAACAGATATCGTATTCAATAATGCTACACAAAAATTTTCAGGAGAAGGGCCGGATGCAGGTCATACCAGCTGGTTGTTTGATGCAGCCGGAAATGTAATCAGAGCGGGAGATATTATATTGACTGCTGAATATGGTAGCTCATCACTCAGTAATCTGGAAGCTCGTATATGGATACATAGTAGTTCATTATCAATTACTCCAGCTGCATTTACTTGGGGAGGTCAGTTTGATGGCGCAACTTCCGGTGCAACATACGGATATGCCAGTATTCTTCCGAAAACGGCAGGCGCTTTTTATACAGGGTTACAGTGCGGAAATAACACTTGGACAGGCCCTTTTCAGGTTGTTTTGCAGGACAATTCATTATCGACTACTTATTCAGCCCGTCAGTTTGTAGAATTTTCAGTAAATCTAAGCAAACTCGGATTGGACCCACTTGTCTCTTTAAATGATGCCTGCGCATTGCCTTTCAGACGTTTAATGGTAAAGACCAGAGCATCAGTATCCTTTACGGCAGAATTGAAGGATTTTGTAGCCCCCTTCAGTTTTTTCAGGGCACCCATGGCTGATATCTCTACTAACTTTCCCGTTATATGTGGTAGTGGTATAAGTAATTTATGGGTAAACAATGCCAATACAACTTCGCTTTATACCTGGAGAGCATTAAGTGGTAATATTGTTGGGGATACAGTAGGGACGATGATTACTGTTGATCAGCCTGGAACATATGTGGTAAGCCAGCAATTAATGGACAGTTGTTCTTCTACTTATGCCCGTGATACAGTTCTGATTTTGGGATCGTCTACCTGCTTTACGCTAAATCAGTGGGTAGATCAGTTTACTGTAAAAAGGGACAGGGCTTTTGCGAAGATTTACTGGAATAGTGAGTTGCATGGCCAAGCTACCTATTTTGAATTGCAAAGAAGTGAGGATGGAGTTAATTTCTATTCAATTGGACAATATCCCACCAGAGCTCATGGAAAGTATATGACTTCGGATGATCTTAAAATGCTTGAAAGAGGTTGGGTATACTACCGACTTAAATATAGTATTCCTTCGGGCTCGTATTATTTTAGTGAGGCACAGGTATTGTATATAGATGCTGTAGAAAATATTTCCCTTACAATTGCGCCCAATCCGGTTACCGACAGATTTAGCATCCAAATTAAATCTCCTGTTGCTACTCCTGTAGAAATTCGGGTGAATGATCACACAGGTAAACTGGTACATAAGCAAATGATGACGGCGGTGAATGGAATGAATCATTGGCAAATTGAAAAACAAAGATTCTGGACGCCGGGCACTTATATTGTCGAATTATATATGCAGGGAGAAGTAATAAGAAAGCGCATATTAATACAATAGGATCGGGATTGTAGCCTTTAATATGTATTTATTCGTGTTACATTTGCCTCGTGAAATATATATTGAAAAAATCGCTGGGTCAGCATTTTCTTAAAGATGAAAATATATGTACTCGAATCGTTGATGCTGTACTGTCTGAAAAGCCTTTTCATTTATTGGAAATAGGTCCGGGTGCCGGCGCAATTACTAAGTATTTCCTTGAAAAAAATAATCACTTTGAATTTATCACTTTTGATATTGATCAGGAAAAAATTGAATACTTACAACATGTATATCCTACTCATAAAAAAGTTTTTGTTTTGCAGGATATTTTAAAAGCAACGCCTCCTTTTAGCGATTCATTTATTGTGGTAGGAAATTTCCCTTATAATATTTCAACACAAATCTTGTTTAAGATGATTGAGTGGAGAAATCAGGTTCCCGTTATCATCGGAATGTTTCAGAAAGAGGTAGCAGATCGTGTTGCAGCCAAGGAAGGGAGCCGTACCTATGGAATTATCAGTGTACTTATACAAGCTTTTTATGAAGTTGAGCTGCTTTTTCATGTAGAACCAGGATCTTTTAACCCTCCGCCCAAAGTCCGTAGTTCAGTCATTCGATTGCGAAGAAAAAATGAAATTCCTTTAATGACGAGTATAGAGGATTTCTTTATATTGGTTAAAACAGCATTTCAGCAGAGAAGGAAAATGTTGAGAAACGGATTAAAAACATTGTTGCCTCCTGAGGTGCTAGAAGATCTGTTTTTTCAAAAAAGAGCCGAGCAGTTATCGGTGGCTGAATGGGCTGCACTTACATACAAAATGACCAGGAATCTGTAAATTGTTTTTATTATGCATCAGGATATGCCTCCAAAGCCTTTGGTCATCTTAGCGGCAAAAGCACATAGCGTGCTTATAGAAGCGCTACAAAATGCCGGATATAAATCATTGCAATTATTGCCTGACGATTCAGGATGGGAGGATTCCATAAGACAAGCTACTGGACTTATTGTTGCATCGGGCCTGATTATTGACGATTTTTTTTTATCTAAATCAGTCAATTTAAAATGGATCGCCCGTTTAGGAAGTGGCATGGAGCTGATAGATATTGCTGCTGCTGAGAATCGGGGAATCAAAGTGTATAGTAGTCCGGAAGGTAATTCTCTTGCCGTAGGAGAACATGCTTTAGGAATGTTGTTATCTCTGCTTCATAGAATTACTTCCTCTTCCAATGAGATTATGCAAGGCAAATGGATCAGAGATGCCAACAGAGGGACAGAGCTCTCGGGAAAAACAGTGGGTATTATAGGATTCGGACATACCGGTAAGGCTTTTGCTAAGGTGTTGAGCGGTTTTGATGTCACGATTCTTGCGCATGATAAATATATTAGCGGATTTGGATGGGGTAATATTAGGGAGTCATCTAAAGAGGAGGTGCTTGCAAATAGTGATGTAATCAGTTTGCATCTTCCGTTGACTGCAGAAACCTTGCATTATGCGAATGATACTTTCTTTAAAAAGCTAAGAAAGCAGCCGGTGTTAATCAACACCAGCAGGGGGGAGATTCATAATACGAAAGATCTAATCGAAGCATTGAATCATAAAATGATTAGTGGGGTTGCTTTAGATGTTTTGGAGAATGAAAAATTGAGTACTTATCAAGATCATGAAAAAGCTGCATTGGATGATTTGTTGAAAAGGCAGAATGTGTTAATTACCCCGCATATTGCCGGATA
>CAZZJD010000004.1:5919-19116 GCA_964654305.1 uncultured Chitinophagaceae bacterium | reverse complement strand
GCAATAAACCATTAGATCTATTATGGAATCTGGATCGCACGAAAATGCCGGTATGTGATTATACCATAGGTATTGATAGCATTGAGAAGATGATAGAGAAGATGAGCGCAAAACCCTGGCCGGTATATAAAATCAAAGTGGGGGTACCTGGAGATGTTGAAATGGTGACTGCTTTGCGAAAGCATACAGATGCTCGTTTCCGGGTAGATGCTAATGCCGGATGGACGCTTGAAGAAGCGTTGGATAAAATTCCTGTTCTAAAAGATTTGGGTGTAGAGCTTATTGAGCAGCCTCTCGCAAAAGATAACTGGGAAGGGATGAAAGTATTGTATGGGAAATCACCATTGCCTTTGTTTGCTGACGAGTCTTGTGTATTTGAAAATGATCTAGAAAAATGTGTGGGGCATTTTCATGGTATTAATATCAAGCTTACGAAATGTAGTGGTATTACCCCAGCGAGAAGAATGATTGAAAAAGCCAGAGTTCTAGGATTGCAATTAATGATCGGCTCTATGAACGAAACGTCTTTGGGATCAGCTTCCATCGGACGCCTGGCTCCTTTATTTGATTATCTCGATATGGATGGCCCTTTATTGCTAGAAAAAGACATTGCATCAGGTATTCAATATGAAAATGGCAAAGTGATTATGTCAGATTTGCCTGGTTTGGGAGTAAAACTCAAGGAGCATTTTTGGGATCAATAAATAAGTTCTGCGATTACTCCATTTCTGCCCGCGAGAAAAACCTTCTTTCCTTTTTTTGCTTTTTTTACCACATGAAAACTTTGATTGGTTATATGTTTCCAGTTCATACCATGATCCATACTGATATCTACCCCGGATGTACCACATGCAATCCATTTTTTATTACCGAGATAGCAGATAGAACTTTTATATCCATAAGGAGATTGCACAGGTGATAAAAATAGTTTTCCTGAATCATCTGTTATTGTTGCATTACCAATAGAAATTGTATCATTTGAAAAATCTCCCCCTACAATAATCATTCTCCCATCTTCTGCCCTGTCAATTGCATTGGCTCCTGTTGAAGATTTCCCTTGAAGTAATGGCAATTTTATTTTTTGATTGTTTATTATAAAATGAGAAACAGTTCCACCGCTGACAAAGGATATTGTCCTATTACTTAGGATGATATTGGATCCGCTAGCTGCAAATAATGCTTCACCCGAATCGGCAACAGGGTATTCATGATTTTGAAATGCAGTCCATGTTTCTCCTCCATTTGCTGTTGTTGCTAAAAAAAATCTTCCATTAATCGGATCCCCTACAACAATACCATTATTGTTATCTTCAAAATACATAGCATCTAAAAACATGCCCGATCGCGGGTCTTCAAACACTTTTCTCCACGTTTTTCCTCCATCTTTTGTTATTAAAATGAGGGCAGGAGAGTCGATAGCCATAATGAGGGCGGTGCTTTCATTGATAGCTTCTATGTCCCTGAAATCTCTGTTTTCATAGCCGGCTACTTTTATCCATTCAATTTTTTCACCGTTATTTAAACTTCGAGCAATGTACCCCTTATTTCCGCTTGCCCAGAATACGGCATCATTTACTACACTTAGCCCGCGTAATGAAATTTTGTTGCTACTATCTAAAACTTGAATTTTTTGTGCTATGGTAAAGAGAGATAAAAACATAGTCACCCATCCCATAAAAATAATTTTATGTAAAGCGTTGATGTTGATCATTTTTCTCTTGCTTATAATTGAATGGCTGTTTCCAACGCCAGTTCCATCATGGGAAGCAGCGATTTTTCTCTTTGATCGGCAGAGATCATTTCCATAGTAGGAATGATATCAGAAACAGTAAGAAGAGTGGCAGCATTTTTACCCAAATGCAGTGCATTGGCAAAAAGGGCAAAAGCTTCCATTTCAACAGCAATACATCCTGTTTCAGCAGCCAGCGGCGGTGTTCCTTTTGTTTTGCGATAAAAAACATCACTTGAGTGAACGGTTGCGGCACGGGTTTTAAATCGTGGATCTTTTTGTGCAAGTCCTGCAGCTGTTTGATTGATGAGATCAAATGTATTACCCTGATATTTGATTGTATTTCCTTCAATACCCCAAGCATGTAATGCATAGGTTGACTCACTGGCAGCTATTTCTACATTTACAAGATCATATACGGACAGATCAGTTGTATAACCTCCACAGGTGCCGATGCGTATGATCGTATCTACTTCATATTCTGTATATAATTCAAATGAATAAATGCCAATGGAGGGGCAACCCATCCCACTTGCCCCTACCGTAACTGATTTGTTTTTATAAAGACCTGTATAGTAGAAAGCGTTTCTTGTCTGGCTTACCAGTACGGCATCTTTTAGGAAATGGTCGGCCATGTATTTGGCACGTAAGGGATCGCCTGCAAGTAAAACAGTTTTTGCTATGGAGCCTTTAGCAGCACTAATGTGTACGCTCATATTATGAAATTAGATTGAAAGATATTAAAAAACACGTAACGAAAGAGGAACAACAGATATTTTATGCTTTTTGAATAGTTTGAGGAAGGCTAACTGTCGTGGCAAGTTGAATTCCTTCTTTCATGAATCGCTCATGCATTTTCATGATGAATATATGAGTTGCTTCTGCTTGCTGTACGTGTTCCTGTACTTGCATGGAAACTTTGAGATCAATACTATTATTCCCAAATCTTATAAAGCGGACAGCGGGTTCTTCTGGCATGATGCCTCCTTTTATTTCATTCAATGTTTCAATGACTATTTCTTTGGTGATTTCTTCTACTTTCTTTAATTCGTTTCCTCTGTCTATACTGATATCAATGCTAATGGGGAAAATCTTTTTTTCAAGCAACATATTTGTAGCGATCATATTGGATAGTTTGGCATTGGGTACAATAATGATCTGATTGGCTGCATTTTTTATTGTTGTAATTCTCCAACTGATATCCTGCACAAAGCCTTCCTGTCCGTTATCCAGACGAATAAAATCATTTTGATTGATCTTGCCTGCTGCTAGTATTTGCAAGCCCGCAAAAAGATTAGATAATGTATCCTGCAATGCAAGTGCTACTGCTAAGCCTCCCACACCCATCGCAGTAAGGATAGGCGCTACTGATATACCGACTGATTGAAGAATGAGTACCAGTCCTAATCCATAAATAATGGCTTTTGCTATTTTGCTAATGATGGAGGAGGAGGGGAGCGCTGAATCGGACTCACTTGTTTTAAAACGAAGCATGCCAAGTACGATCTCAGATAGCATTAGGGTTGCACAGATAATATAAAAAATCACAAATGACTTATCGATCCATTCGTGGTATTTGGGAGTGAGCGGAATCCTGTTGATGCCTATATAGGCTCCTAGTGCAACAATCAATACAATGATCCATTTCTTGAAGGACTTTAATATAAGATTGTCGGCGTTTTGTTTGGTTTTGTTAGCTATTTTGATCAAAGCCGGGAATAGCCATTTTCTCAAAATCCAGCCCAGAATAATACCTGAGGCCAATAAGGCAGATAGTATAATAATATCTTTTTCTAGCATACTGCAATATACTTTAACTAGAAGAATTTTTGAATCCGGAAAAAGAAGCCAACTTTGCATTAACTTATTATCAATATTTTTTTATGAATCCTGCTGATATTCGCAAAGTATATGCCTTGCATGAACTGGATGAAAAAGAAGTCATGTCTTCTCCATTCGAACAATTCCGTTTATGGTGGGATGATGTATTGAAATCTGATATAGATGAGCCCAATGCTATGATATTATCTACAGCCGACTTGAAAGGTGTGGTTGAGGCCAGAACGGTACTGCTGAAAGGTTTTGATGCGCAGGGTTTCGTTTTTTTTACCAACTATCATAGCACCAAAGGTCGACATCTGGAAGAGAATGCTAATTGCAGTCTTCTCTTTTTTTGGAAAGAACTGGAAAGGCAAGTCCGTATTACCGGTAAGGCATCAAAGATTACTATTGATGAAACAAAAGCGTATTTTTTTACCCGACCGGAAGGTAGTCGGCTAGGCGCATGGTCCTCTCCGCAAAGTCAGATCGTGCCCGATAAGAAATGGTTAGAGGCTCAATTCGAATTTTTCAGTCAGAAGTTTTCAGATGGTAATATTGAGTGTCCGCCACATTGGGGTGGGTACAGGGTTGTTGCGAATAAAATTGAATTTTGGCAGGGAAGACCTAATCGTATGCACGACAGGATTCAATATCGAAAAGATACTGAAGGATCATGGGTCATAGAGCGACTGGCTCCTTAAAAATATTTTCATTCATGTTACCAATCAGGGCAGAAGCTTTATGCGTGTCGAGGAATGGACATCCATTATTTCAGGATTTTTCTTTCTGCACAAATGAATGTCGGCGTATTGCCATTATGGGTAGTACAGGTTCCGGAAAGACAACTTTTCTTAAAATGCTGGCGGGTTTTATTCAACCTGATAGTGGAAAGATATTTGTAGGCAATGATCGTATAATAGGCCCACATGAACAATTGATTCCCGGCCATCGCTGGATCGGATATTTATCACAACACTACGAGCTCCGCAATAATTATTTTGTGCAAGAGCTATTGGATATGGCCAATAAGCTTTCTATAGATCGGATGCAGGAAATAATTCAATTGTGCAATATTCAACATTTGCTTGAACGAAGAACGGATGCTTTGTCGGGCGGAGAAAGACAACGGATTGCATTAGCGCGTGTATTACTTGCTGATCCCAAATGGTTATTGCTTGATGAACCGTATTCTAATCTAGATCTCAATCAGAAGCGGATCATCATGCGATTGATTGATGATATTGGCGAGAAGTTGGATATCAGATTTATCATGGTATCACATGATGCTGCTGATATGCTATCGTGGTCTGATCACCTGATAATAATTGATCAGGGGAAGATAATTCAACAGGGAGAACCCAAAACTTTATATGCTCGTCCGCATAATGAACATGTGGCTGGTTTATTGGGTGAGTATAATCTATGTAATGCTGCGCTGGTTAAGCAGTTGACAAATACTTCTTTTGATCTTGCTTCTGAAAAAAAATATCTCATCCGTCCGGAACAAATTCTTGTTTCAGCAGAGGGGAAAGGGGTCGAGCTGATAGTAGAAAAAGTTTATTTTAAAGGCGGTTATTCTCTGTTGAAGTGTAGGCTACAGCATTATGATGAGAGTTTTCATATTTCGTTTCCGGGTTCTCAGGATTTCAAAATCGGCGCATCGCTTTATGTTACCATTTCAATGAATCTAGTAGCTGCTATTGATTAAGGCATTTATTATCAACAATCTACAACCCTCAACTTTAAACATCCAAGGAGTATTTATTTAATCAGATCTCTAATCACTACAGAAGCGGCTACTGCTCCGAATACAGCCGGCAGATAGGAGATGGTGCCATAGGCAGACTTTTTATAATTCTTTCCGTCTGTAAGCATCAGGCTTTCCTTGATCGGCTCTTCAGGAGAGAAAACTACTTTGAGTCCTTTTTTTATCCCATGCTGTTTCAGTTGTTTGCGAATTTGCTGAGCAAATGGGCAGTTGTAGGTCTTAGCAATATCCACTACCTGCAATCGGGTAGGATCCAGCTTCGCGCCGGCCCCCATACTGCTGACCATTCGAATCTTGCTTTCATAAGCCATCCGGATGAATGTAATTTTTGGTGTAATGCTGTCTATCGCATCGATTACATAATCGGGCCGGCGCAATAACTGCTCTTGTACCATGTCCGGTTGAACAAAAGACTCAACGGTATGCAATTCCAATTCAGGGTTGATCGCCAATAGTCTTTCTTCCATGATCCTGGCCTTCGGTTGCCCATGATTGGTTGCCAGTGCGGGCAGCTGACGATTACGATTGGTAGGATCTACAACATCCCCGTCAATAATCGTCATCTTTCCAACTCCGCTTCGTGCAATAAATTCAGCGGCATAAGATCCTACGCCTCCCAGACCAACTACCATCACATGCTTTTGGGTAAGGGATAACAATTTCTCTTCGCCTATCAATAATTTTGTCCTCGACAACCAGGAAATATCTTGCATCTTTAAAAATTACGATTGCAAAGATATTGGCTAGTCTGATTTCTGTTTCATTCATCTTTCGAACATTTCCTCCCTGATTCTCGTTAATTTTACCATCTATGCAGTGGCTTTCTCATCGAATCGATTATCGAGATACGGGATATTTCCCGAAAATCATACTGGATTATATCGATCAAAATGAAAGCCTAAAGCCCCTGATTCAATCTTTCCCATCTTTAGAAAATATTAAAGAAACGATTGTTCGAAGAAAACAAACAAAGCTCAATCGGAATGCATTGGTACATTATCTACATGATCAATATCGGGATCTACCTGATGCAGAAAAAGTAGATATTTCCATTAATAAACTTGCCGAAGAAAATACATTTACGATTACAACAGCCCATCAGCCCAACCTGCTAATGGGGCCTTTATATTTTATTTATAAAATTGTTCATGCCATCAGGCTGGCTGATTATTGTAATCAGCAAATTCCGGATTGTCATTTTGTGCCGGTCTTTTATATGGGAATGGAAGATGCTGACTTTGTAGAGCTAAATCATTTTAATGTAGATGGTAAAAGATATCAGTGGGAGACCAATCAGTCAGGTGCTTTTGGAAAAATGAAGGTAGATAAAGCCCTGACAGAAATAATCGATCAACTGGAAGCTCAGATTGCCCCTTTGCCCTACGCTGATACATTGATACAGCAGATTCGAGTTTGCTATAAGGAAGGTAAGACAATTGCTCAGGCTACTTTTGAATGGGTTCATTCACTTTTTGCCCGATACGGATTGATCGTTTTGCTGCCGGATGGTAAGCTTATCAAATCGTTATTCATTTCAGAAATGGAAGATGATCTGTTGAATCATTCCACTCTTTCAATCCTGAAATCTGTTGAATCATCATACCCTTATCCAACTTATTGGCAGGCTAATCCTCGTGCTATCAACCTTTTTTATATGAAAGATGATCTGCGCGAAAGAATTGAACAGGAAGGTGATCTTTTTAAAGTTGTCAATACTTCTTACGTTTTTACAAAAGAGGAATTATTGAATGAGCTTCATTCTCATCCGCAACACTTCAGTCCCAATGTGATGCTGCGCCCTTTATTGCAGGAAAAAATTCTTCCCAACCTGGTATATATTGGAGGATCAGGAGAGCTTTCTTATTGGTTTCAGCTTAAAAAAACATTTGAACACTATCAGATACCATATCCTCTTTTGGTTTTGCGAAATTCTTTCTTGCTGATGAGTGAGAAGCATGACAGACAGTTACAAAAAGCAGGCTTTGAGAAAAAAAATATATTTAAAAGTACTGATCAGTTGATTACGGCTTATACGCTTCAGCATTCAGGGAAGGATTTGTCGATGCTTCAAGAGGTCAATCAAATGAATCTCTGGTTTCAAGAGATTGAGCAGAAGGCTTCGTCAACAGATGCTACACTAAAGGTACATGTGGCATCTCTTCAAAGAGCTATGTTGAAAAAAATGAAAGCTTTAGAACAAAAGATGCTGCGAGCTGAAAAGCGAAGATTTCAGGATGTATCCCGCCAGATTGAAAATATTAGATCAGAGATTTTCCCATCTCAGCAATTACAGGAAAGGCAAGATAGTATGTTGGGTTTTTATGCAAAATGGGGTCATATTTGGATCGATCAGATTGTTCAGCACTCAGCAGCCCTTGATCCTAAAATGACAATACTGAATTATCCTTTATCATATTGATTGTTGAGTCCTGATGTTTTCATTTTTTCGATTTTCTCATGAACTTCATCGGAAAGCTTCTTTTTGTAAGCTTCCATTATTTGAGCCACTTCGTGGTTGGCGGTAGCAATGATTTGTGCTGCTAATAGACCGGCGTTTTTTGAGGCGTTCAATGCTACGGTTGCTACCGGTACTCCATTGGGCATTTGCAAGATGGATAAGATACTATCCCATCCATCGACAGAATTGGAAGATTTAACGGGAACACCAATTACAGGAAGGGTTGTAATACTTGCTACCATTCCGGGCAGATGCGCCGCGCCTCCGGCGCCGGCGATAATAACTTTCAATCCACGCGCGCGCGCTTTTTCTGCATAATCAACCATTCTGTGTGGTGTGCGATGAGCGGATACCACCGTTACTTCGTATGAAATACCGAATTCTTTTAAAATATCCACGGCCCCCTGCATAACAGGAAGATCACTGTCGCTTCCCATAATGATGCCAACAATTGGTTGATACATGAATTGAATTTATTACAAAAATAAGAAACAAATTTGTGGATGTACAGAGTTTATAAAGTTTGTAAAGTTTGTAAAGTGTAAAGGGATAGGATTTACAAGTTGCCCATCTCTTATAGCCTAATTCAAGCTCCTATTCTTAATTCTTAATTACTAATTATTAATTAAACTTCTCTCTATTATATATCTTCGCAGCCATTTTATATTATGCTTCAAAAAATATATGCAGTTTACGCGATTATGCTGTTTGTGATCATGGTGTTGGTGTTATTGCCCTTCGCCATTTTGGTAGCTGCTTTTAACAAAAGACAAAGAGGATTGGCCGTTATGAAAATGGCCCATATATGGTCTGATGTATGGCTGTTTTTTATCGGCATTAGACATAAAAGAATCGTAGAGCAAGAGCTAAAAAAGGGCCAACCCTATATTTTTGTTAGTAATCATAATTCTTACATGGATATTCCTCAACTACTAAAAGCGGTGAGAACTCCTGTAAAGGGTTTGGGAAAAGCAGAAGCGGGGAATATACCCTTATTCGGACTAATCTATAATGCCGGAGTAATTACGGTAAAACGATCTTGTCCGGAAGATCGAGCCAAAAGTGTAGCGGAATTAAAAGATACTTTACACAACAATATATCTATTTACATTGCACCAGAAGGAACCTTTAATGAAACAACAGCTCCTTTATCTAAATTTTATGATGGAGCATTTCGACTGGCTATTGAAACGCAAACTCCTATTAAACCTATGTTGTTTCTGGATGCCGTAGATCGTTTGCACTGGAGTCATTTTTTAACGCTCACACCCGGTAAATTACGTACTGTATATCTGGAAGAAATTTCCCCGGCAGGATATGGCCCTGGAGATGTAGAATTACTCAAGCAGAAAGTTTTTAAATTGATGGAAGAACGAATCCTGTTTTATCAGCCTTCCTGGATTCAGATCCCTGCATCCATATAGTTTTCTTGAGGGTCGCGCGCTTTTCTTTGCTAATTTTAATGCCTGATGTCGTTACATTCTCCTGATATATTTGCATCTAATGACAGCTCTCATATTTTATATGCAGATGTGATTATTCCGCTTGCTCTACCACAAACATATACCTGGTCGATTCCGGCAGAAATGCAAAAGGGAGTACATATAGGTATTCGTGTTGAAGTAGAGCTAAGAAAAAAACGATATGCAGGTATTATAAAGTCAATTCATTCGAATAAACCTTCCGCTTTTGATCCCAAGCCCATTATCAATGTTTTAGATTCAGATCCCATCCTGTATCCTAATCAACTTCAATTTTGGTCGTGGATGGCCAATTACTATATGTGCAGCGAAGGCGAAGTAATGGCAGCTGCGTTGCCAGCGCATTTTAAACTTAGTAGCGAATCTATTTTGATCTTCAATGAAGAAGCGGGTGATGATTTTACGGCGCTTGATGAAGAGGAATACTTAGTGGCAGAGGCTTTGCATATTCGAAAAGAATTGAAACTGCCGGAGGTGCAGCAGATTCTGGACATGTCGCATGTATATCCAGTTGTAAAAAGGTTAATCGAAAAACAGATCTGTTTTGTCTGGGAGTCTTTAAAAGAAACATATTCTGAGAAGAAAGAAACTTATGTAATACTTAATCCGGTTTATCTGCAGGAAGAAAAATTAAGTGAGTTATTGAATAATTGGGGACGGGCACCTAAGCAGATGGAATTATTACTGTCTTATCTGCACATCCAAAAAACGGAAGGAGAAGTAACTCGATCTGCACTTTTGAAAAAAAGCGGGGCCTCTGATGCCAATCTCAAAGGACTGGTTGAGAAAGATATTCTCCAGTTAGAGAAACGAGTAGTGGGTCGGCTTCAACATCTCCCTTTGAAAGTGGATATTGATTTTGAACTTTCATCATCACAATCAAAAGCGCTTGATCAGATTCGTTCTGCGTGGAATATACATCGTGTTGGTTTATTGCATGGAGTAACGGGCAGCGGTAAAACGCAGATCTATATTAAGTTGATTGAAGAAATCATTAAAGAAGGGAAACAGGCATTATATTTATTGCCGGAGATAGCACTTACGGGACAGATCATACGCAGATTACAAAAACATTTCGGAGGATATATCGGGATTTATCATAGTAAATTCAGTCAGAATGAAAGAGTAGAGATATGGAATCAGATCAAAACGGGCAAGATGCGCGTGGTGTTAGGTGCGCGCAGTGCACTTTTCCTTCCTTTTAAAGAGCTAGGATTAATCATTTGTGATGAAGAACATGATCCTTCTTTCAAACAGCAACAACCTGCCCCGAGATATCATGCAAGAGACGCAGCGATCTATTACGCATCTCAACTAAATACCAAAGTTTTACTGGGTAGCGGAACGCCTTCTATAGAGTCCTATCATCATGCAAAAAATAACAAATACGGACTTATAGAATTAAATGAGCGATACGGTGCAGGAACATTACCTCAGATCCAACTTGTAGACACAAAAGCCTTATATAAAGAGACCAAAGAGAAAGTGATTCTTTCACCTGCCTTAAAGTCAGCTATTGAAAAATCGCTTGCCCAAGGTCGTCAGATTATTCTTTTTCAAAATAGAAGAGGGCATACGCCTCATCATATCTGCAGTGCTTGCGGATGGATACCGCATTGTCGTCATTGCGATGTAAGTCTTACTTATCATAAGTTTAAAAACAAATTGCAGTGTCATTATTGTGGCACTGTATATCCGGTGATTCAAACCTGTGAAGCCTGTGGAAGTCATGAGTTCATGAAGATCAATTTTGGAACAGAGTTGGTGGAAGAACAAATTCAGGAAGCCTTTCCCCAAGCGCGCGTAGCACGGATGGATTATGATTCGGTGAGTGGTAAAACGGCACATGATCAGTTGATTCAGCAGTTTGAACAGCATAAGATTGATATTTTGGTAGGCACACAAATGGTAGTGAAGGGATTGGATTTCGAAAAAGTAAATCTGGTGGGAATACTGGATGCAGATAGTTTGCTCAGTTTCGCAGGCTTTCGTGTGAATGAAAGAGCCTTTCAGTTGATGGAGCAGGTGAGTGGAAGAGCCGGAAGAAAAGATGCAGATGGGTTGGTGTTGATTCAGGTGGCACAAACGGGTCATCCTGTTTTGAAATTTGTGCAGGAGCATAATTATAATAGTTTTTTTGATTTTGAATTACACGCACGAAAACAATTTGCTTATCCTCCTTATACTCGAATTATACATATTGTTTGTAAACATCGCGATAAGCAGATCGTCACTGAAGCGATAAAATTTATTGAGGAAGGGTTACGTGCTGATTATGGCAAATATCTGGTAGGACCTGCTGAGCCGATTATTAATCGTATCAGAAATCAATATCTAATGGAATTGATTATTAAGTTACCGAGAGATACGAAATTCATCACGGGTTGTAAAAAAGCTATTGCAAAGATTCAATCCAGTATGCATCAAATAGATAAACTCAAAAACGCATTCATGATATTGGATGTTGATCCGTTATAAAACTTTTTCTCATCTTACTCAACTTTAATAATGTTATATACGAATCTGCGCTTAGTTATAGGCGTTTCTATAACAACTATTAAATTTCCGTTGGGCCAGTTTGTGGTTGTTATTTTTTGATATGATTTGATTTCATTAATATCTTTTATCAGTGCCCCATTGGCTGCATATACTTTCATGTTGATTTTTGTAGTCAGATCGTTAAAGTGATAACGGATCATCAATTCATCTTTAATCGGGTTGGGGTATAAGTTGATATATTCACTTTCCAATAGTTCATTTTGACCAGTGAATACAAAATTGTATGGATCAGACAGCGGACTGCTACAGTTGTTTTGCGTAACACTTACTGTATAGACTCCGCTCTGCAATGGAGAATAAGTTGATGCGTTAGCGCCATTAATGATTGTTCCATTCAAATACCATTGATTACCGGTAAGGCTGCTTGATACCATTTGACTTCCGTTAAATGTAATGGTCGGTTTAGCTGGAATCGGTCTAATAGTTACGGTTCCCTGTGCGGTATTCTGACAACCGGTGGCACTGAAGGTGGCAGTAACAGAGTAGGGTGTAGTAGCAGCTGGTGATGCTTTGATAATGGGACCTGTTAAGGGGAATAATCCAGTTGTGGGGCTCCAGGTATAAGTATCTGCATTGCCAGTAACGCTGAGCGTAGCAGAATCTCCTGCGCAGATAGAGGCACTATTGACTGAGATTTGTGGACGAGGATTGACGATAATGCTCATGGTTTGAGCAGCGGACACACAACCGTTGAGCGTAGCCGTCACGGAGAGATTAGCTGTTTGTGTGGTTGCTCCGTTGTTGATGGCATTAATACTGTTGATGCTACCAGTTCCTGATGCAGCAAGTCCAATAGAGGTATTGCTGTTGGTCCAGTTGATGGTTGCATTGGTTGGATTAGCAGAGAAAGTAATATTGCCTGTTGGGTTCGTAGCACATACCACTACATTATTTGCGGGTATGGTTAGTGTGGGTGGGTTAGGATCACTCAGACTAATTGGCCCAACTACATTGGATATGCATCCGTTCTGTGTTACACTGATATCAGTGTAAGTTCCTGCAGTTAGTGAAGAAATAAGGATGGTGCCTGTTGCGGAGGATGTTCTTGTTGTAGGATTGGTGGCTACTCCGTTCCTGGAGTAATTCAAAGTATAAGCAGTGCTTGCGGCCAACCCATTTATAGTAATACTCCCTGTTGCGGAAGCACATGCGGTTGGGTTGACAGATGTCGCCGTGATTGATGGTCTGGGTCTAATAGTTACGGTTCCCTGTGCGGTATTCTGACAATTTGTGGCACTGAAGGTAGCAGTAACGGTATAAGTTGTAGTGTTGGCTGGTGATGCTTTGATAATGGGACCCGTTGTTGGGAATAAACTTGTCGTCGGACTCCAGGTATAAGTATCTGCATTGCCAGTAACGCTGAGCGTAGCAGAATCTCCTG
>CAZZJD010000004.1:0-5819 GCA_964654305.1 uncultured Chitinophagaceae bacterium | reverse complement strand
TTGGGAATAAACTTGTCGTCGGACTCCAGGTATAAGTATCTGCATTGCCAGTAACACTTAGCGTAGCAGAATCTCCTGCGCAGATAGAGGTATTATTGACTGAGATTTGCGGACGAGGATTTGTGTTAACAGTAACCGTGTTTGATGACAAGGAAATACAACTATTTGTATTAGTAGATTTACAGGAATATGAACCGCCTGTTTTAGCAATATAGTTTACGTTGTTTGCTCCGCTGATGATCGTACCATTTATAAACCATTGATTGCCGGTGCTTGCTGATGATGAAAGTGTAACGGAATCTCCTTCACATATATTCGGTGTTTTATTAGAAGAAATAACAGGAGGAGATGGAGCATTGAGTACAGTAATATTTTGTGATATACTGTCTTTGCAGCCCGATGTATTAGAAACAATTAATTTGACAGCATAAGTGCCAGCATTTGTGTAACTATAATTCGCAATTTGTCCGCTAGCCGTATTGCCGTCTCCGAAATTCCATTGATAGGTAACAGAACCTGTGCAAGATGAAGAGGTGGCGCTGAATTGAAACTGATTTTCATTCAGACACTGACTGACATTATTTATGCTGAAAGTCGTCGGGCTTGTTGGTGCGATCATATCTCTTTCCCATAGCCCTCTTCCATAAGTAGCCAGTCGGAGTTTACGAGTATTGGTAATGACGATATCACTTACGAGCACACCATCTCCCAGTCCTTCATTGTAAGAAATCCAATTTAAATTATACGAAGTGCCGATAGAGCCGCTTAGCGGAACGCCCTGAGCATAATAAACACCCTGATCATTACCGATATAAATAATATCTCTGTTCGTTGGATCAAACACCACCGTATTGTGAGGAATATCAGGTAGCCCCTGACCAATATCAGTCCAGCTATTACCGCCGTTTAAACTTAAAAAAATATGGGAAGATCCAAATCCGGACAGCGTCACAGCTATACGCTGATCGTTTGTAGGATCAACGGCAATATCTGTATAGTAACGATCGGGTAAGTTGCCGGTGATATCTGTTTTTTCCGTAAAAGCAGTTGAGGTGGTAACAGTCCTCCATAATTTACTGCGTATAAATGTTCCCTCTGTACTTGGCGTTGTGGAACAGTACATTCTGTTGGCATTCTGATGGGATACAGCCATCGTTAAAATCGGAGAGTATAATCCGCTGACATAAGCGGAAGTGCCCCCAATGACGGTAACCGTACCCAGTGCATCAGTCGATTTTCTTAAAAGCGCCGTTCCTCCATATACTACGTTTGGATTGGAAGGAGCTAGCACAAAGGGTGCATTGAAGCAGGCGGTGATCGGACCATTATAATCTCCAAAGCCTCCTAAAGGAGTAGTGGTAAAAGAGACCGCTCTATTGGTAGATTTTCTCACATCAAGATTATAAGAGGCGATAAAGCAGTTGTTGTCATTCGTTGAACTGATCGCCGCATGAAACCCATCTCCTAGATTAGGGACTCTTCTACAGCCGGGGTTGCCTAGATATACCAATCCTTCATTATCCTGCATCCCCATCAGCATGAAATTTGGATCGGTAGATGAAACCGCAGCTCTTGCATAGATCTGTGCAGTTTGCAGACCTCCATTAAGTGTTTGGAAAGTTTGACCTCTATCGTTACTTCTGAATACACCACCATCAGTAAGTATAAACACAGTATTTGTATTATGAGGAGAAGGTAATATACGGTGAATATCCGCATGTACATAACCGTTAGTTGTGCCTTCCTGTAGTGTACCTACAGTTGTATTATTTACATTCCACGAACTCCATGATGAACGAATACCAAAACTGACAGTAGAAGTAGATGTGCCGTTGACGGCTCTGTACATATCCAGCTCTCCCCAATAAATAGTGTCGGCAGATGTTCTGGATATGGCAATATCATGTGCATACCATCCTTGCTGTCCAATGATATTAGAAGCAGCTGGTCCGCTCCATGTTGAGCCCTCATTGTTGCTTCGGTAAAATCCTTTGGCATCAGCTGTCGCAGTAGGGCTATGTCCAATACTCGCATATACATTATTGGGAGCTGCTGGAGTTACGGCTAACTGTATCTTTCCTGTGATGGTTGCGGGGAGTCCTGATGTAAGTTTGGTAAATGTTGGAGATGCGTCGTCAGCATTGATAGATTTATAAATACCATTTCCAATGGTGTTGAAATTCCCAAAGCTGACGTATAAGACGGATGAGCTTCCGGGTTTATATTCAAGGTCCATGGCTAGGCGAGGGCTTCCTGTAACACTAATCATTGACCAGCTTGCACCTGCATTGATCGTTCGATACACCCCTTCTGTGGTGGCCGCATAAATAATATTGGAATTGTTGGGGTCTATGGCCATATCCATCACGGCAATAGCATTGGAATATGAGAAGTCTAGTGCTTTTGTCCAGGTGCTACCGCCATCGGTACTTTTTAAAATACCAATTCCGTAAGTGCCGCGGAACGATCGATCATGTCCTGATCCAGTCACCCCACTACCTAGCGTTGGAGATTGCGGGTCTTTATATATTTCTCCTGTTCCAATGTAGAGTGTGTTGCCATCGGGGCCCACGATGATGGAGCTTACGCCTAGTACAGGAAAACCTGTTTGAATATACTGCCAATTGATCCCATTAGCTGCACCAGTTCCACCGTTTGTTGTCTTCCATAGTCCGCCGGCCGCTGAACCTACCCACATGATATTCGGATCAGTCGGATGAAATCCCATAGACAATACTCTGCCTGCAAAATTTTTAGGTGCGAGATCTTTCCAAGGAGCAGTATTGTTTGCATTTAAGCGGGCTCCCATTCGAGTTCTTGCTGCGAAAGACATTTTTCTGCTCATTTCAAATGCGCGCGAATAAGAAGCTGCGCGCATCGTCCCGAATGGATACATTCGCATATCACCCCATAAATCCATAGCGCGAAGTGCACCCGGTAGTTCCCCTTCTTCGTCGCGCTCCCTCAGTTTATCTTCTTCAGGCATCCTGTCAGAGGTAAGAAAATAAATGAAAGTTCCAAAGCACAGCAGTAAACTTCCGGCAAGAGTAATTTTTTTAACGGTCGACATGCAATCAGAATATAGTGGTTGGAATAGTCATCAAATATCAGTTATTTATGCTGAAAATAGGGCAAATGTGCAGGTTTTTTGAATATACATTCAGATATTGAACATCAGTCTAGAAATCTTGATTGAACAGAAGCCGGCGGGATCATGCATTGATCTTTCTTGCCAAACCACTGATATCTATAATCTGCAATCAATCTGTAGAAAGCATTTCGTATAAAAGCAGGAATGATTTTGAATACATACATGCAGATCCAAATGCCACCAACCACTCTGAAAATTTCGAGTACAGCTGATGATTCTGTGTATGCTTTGTTGTCGTGTATAAAGATGATGGAACTTAATTTCTCAGTAGAAATTTGGTATGCGGGTAAAATTTTTTTCGCGACCTCGCCCTGCAATGATCCGAATTGTAATCGCTGATGCTTATCGATCTTCAATAACAACTGAACAGTGCTATCGCAAAGATTACAAACGCCGTCGAAGAAGACGAGAGAGGAAGTCATTAGTGAAGTTAGTAATTAATAATTGGTTGTAAGTTATTGGTTGTAGGTTCATGGGGTTACATGTGGGTGGCCGGTAATAAAAAAACGATACGGCCATTGAGCAGCTTCACCGGCATAATCTACACCGATGCGGGGAGAAGAAGATATGTGTTTCGGAATGAAATTATCATCGGCAATAAACAGATCGGATGATAAAAAACTTTTTCTGTTATGATTCATATCGATCCCAAGATATTTTGTTACCAACGCCGGACCAGATCCGGTTTTGCGTTTACTTTTTGTTGAAGAAATGGATGTGTCAAATAAAGGTTCGATGGCGCGGATTAGTACAGCATGGGGAATATCTCTTTTGTTTGTTACGACATTCAGTAGATGATGTATCCCATAGCAGAGGTATACATAAGCAGTACCTCCTTTTTCAAACATGGTTTCTGTGCGTGCGGTTCTTTTGTTTTGAAAAGCATGCGATGCGCGATCATCTGCTCCGGCATAAGCTTCTGTTTCAACAACGCGCGCATATCGTGTTGTTTGACTATCTTTTTTTATAATCACTTTGCCAAGTAGAAGCTGTGCAACTTCAATTACATCAGGGTTCAGATAAAAATCAGCGGTAAGCTTTTTGAAATTGTTGTATTTTGCCATCGGTTCACAAAGGAATTGACTGATAAAATTAATAACTGGAAATTACGTTAATCCATTGTTATCTGTTAAATATATTCAACTTGCTTAAAGAATTAATCATATCTATTCAGGCTTATTTCAGAGCGCATGCTTTCATTAACCGGCATCGTTTATGGAAGTGGATTCTGATACCGGGAATCATTTATGCTGTTATGTTTTTTGTGGGCATGTGGTTATTCTGGGGCTCATCGGGCGATTTTTTAGAATGGCTTTTTAAGAATTTGGGTGTGAAATCATGGTTGGAAAGCATGCAGAATGATTTTCTAAATTTCCTTTTTATTACAGGTACCCTTATTTTCCGGCTGATTCTTTTGTTTTTTTATTTTTCTTTATTCAAATATCTGTTTTTGATCATTGGCTCACCGGTATTTGCCTGGCTTAGTGAACAGACGGAAAATATCATTGAAGGCAAAACTACTCATTTTGATCTGCAACAATTGCTAAAAGATATGTGGCGGGGAGTTCGTGTGGCATTACGAAATTCTTTGTGGCAATCTGTATATACCATAACAATCCTTTTGTTCTCATTACTTCCTTTTGTGGGATGGATTGCGCCCATCATTGCCTTTATGATTGAGTGTTATTATTATGGTTTTTCCATGCTTGATTACAGTGCCGAACGGCATAAGTTATCACCTTCACAGAGTATTGTATTTATTAGTAGTAAGAAAGGATTGGCTATTGGTAATGGTATGATTTTTTACCTGATGCATTTGATACCCATTATCGGTTGGGTGTTGGCACCTGCCTATGCCGTAATTGCAGCTACACTCAGTTTGTATCATCAAAATGATGAACCATGAGGGGAGTCGTTTATTTAATTCCCGCACCCTTGGAAGAGTCATCATTGTCTCCATTGCCTTCTTATATTTTAGAGGTAATTCATTTATGTAATGTATTTTTTGTGGAGAATGAAAGAACTGCTAGAAGATATTTCAAGAAGCTTGATTCATCTATTGTAATTGATAATTATGCCTGGTACAATATGGAGAAGGGCACAGAGGATATACGATCTGCATTTATAAAAGAGGTAAGATCAGGTAAAAATATTGGCATTGTAAGTGAGGCCGGCTGTCCTGGCATTGCCGATCCCGGTCAACTCCTTGTAGAAATTGCCCATCAGGAAGGAGTAGTTGTAAAACCTTTGGTGGGTCCCAGTTCAATTTTATTAGCTTTAATGGCCAGTGGGTTTAACGGACAGCAATTTGCTTTTCATGGATATTTACCAGTAGATGATACCGAGCGAATGAAGAAAATAAGATCATTAGAGGAACAATCGGCTAAAAATAAGAGTACACAAATATTCATTGAAACGCCATACCGCAACGATAAGTTATTAGCAACGATACTAAAGACAGCCCATCCCAAAACGCGTTTATGCGTGGCCGTTAATCTCACTGGAGAAAATGAAAAGATTTGGTCGATGAGCGTGGGTGAGTGGAAGAAGAATACACCGGTATTACATAAGCAGCCGGCGATATTTTTGATGCTTTCGTGAAAAATAGAGTGTCATCTTCTTTATAGCGGGGTTCGAGAGCCTCACCCCGCATCGAGAGCCTCACCCC
>CAZZJD010000003.1:0-20623 GCA_964654305.1 uncultured Chitinophagaceae bacterium | reverse complement strand
GTCCGGATGATCTACCATTTTAATCTTATCTTATTTTCATAAGCCCATATTTTATTATTATGGGCTTTTTTATATCAACCCTTCGTCAGCAAAACTGAAATAGCCCTGTTGGCTTACAATAATATGATCCAGCACTTGGATATCTATTATGGCTGCGGCCTGCACAATTTTACGTGTAAGATCTTCATCGGCTTTGCTTGGCTTTAGATTGCCGGATGGATGATTATGACAAAGTACCATGTGGACGGCTCTTAAATCGAGCGCTTTTTTAAGGATGATCCGGGGGTCGGCTACGGTACCTGTTAATCCCCCTTCGCTTATAATTTCCATACGAATCAATTTGTTGGCCCTGTTGAGATAAGCGACAAGAAATATTTCTGCATACCTGTCTTTTAAAAAAGCCTGAAAATATCCTGCAATATCGGCACTGCTGCGGATGGTGATTTTTTCTGTTTCGGCCATTTCTCGTCTGCGACCCAGTTCAAAGGCGGCGGCTATGGTAACGGCTTTTGCTTTCCCGATGCCGGGTAGTTTTTGTAATTCATCTATTGTTTGCCGGCCTAGTATATTCAGATTGTTGTCGGCCATTGTAAACAATTCCTTCGACAGCTGAAGAGCAGATTTTTGAGGCGTACCAGACCCGATCAGGATGGCAATCAATTCTGAATGGCTGATGGAGGAGGGGCCTTTTTGAATGAATTTTTCACGAGGTTGGTCATCGGATGACCATGTTTTAATGTCTTTCATTTTTTTTATTTATTGGTGAGATTAGCAACACAAAAATCAGAATAATTATTCAAATCCGTCTTTGGATAATTAAAATTATTTACGCGGATAGCCCCATGACGTTTTTTTTATGATTCTTAATTATTCATGACTAATTCCTGATTTTTGAATTTTTATCAACTTATCTTCGCACCCGATATCCCTCAATTTTCTGGTTATGATGAATCCTACTGCAAAAATCTTTTCAGGCACTAACTCACAATATCTTGCTGATAAGATTGCCAAGAAGTTTGGTATCCCTCTTGGTAAAAGTCACACCCAACGGTTTAGTGATGGCGAATTTCAGCCGGCTTTTCTGGAAAGTATACGCGGGGATATGGTCTTTTTGATCCAAAGTACTTTTGCGCCTACGGAAAATCTGATGGAGCTGATCCTGATGATTGATGCGGCTAAAAGAGCCTCAGCCTATAAGGTGGTGGCAGTAATTCCCTATTACGGGTTTGCCCGTCAGGATCGGAAAGATAAGCCAAGGGTTGCGATCGGTTCCAAGGTAGTAGCCAATATGTTGGTAGCTGCGGGAGCCGACAGGATTATAACAATGGATTTACACGCTCCTCAGATTCAGGGTTATTTTGATATTCCGGTGGATCATTTGGAATCATCTTCTGTTTTTATCCCATATATTAAGCAATTAAACCTTGAAAACCTTACCTTTGCGGCCCCCGATGTGGGAAGCGCCAATCGGATCAGGGAAATTGCGAGTTATTTTGAGGCAGATATGGTCATCTGTGACAAGCACAGAAAAAGAGCCAATGAGATTGCTAGTATGGTAGTAATTGGAGATGTTGAAAATAAAGATATTGTCCTGATTGATGATATCTGTGATACTGGCGGAACGCTTGCTAAATCTGCAGCGCTTTTGAAAGAGAAGGGCGCCAGAAGTGTAAGAGCTTTAATCACGCATCCGGTATTGAGTGGCAAGGCTTATGAAAATATTGAAAACAGTGTGATGGAAGAGTTAGTGGTTTGTGATACTATACCGCTAAAACAGACCAGTCCAAAAATAAAAGTACTGAGTGTTTCTGATGTATTTGCAGTAGCTATAAGAAATGCATACGAAAACAAGAGCATCACCAGTCTTTTTATGCACGGTCAAAAGAAATGAGTTTTATTTTTTAACTATAAACACAAACAAATGAAATCAATTACAATTGAGGGTCAACTGAGGACCGAAAACGGGAAAAAAGCCGCCCGTCAACTTCGCTCTCAGGGATTGGTGCCTGGTGTAATTTACGGCGGTAAGGAAGAAATCAATTTCTATGCTCCTGCCAGTGCATTTAAGCCGCTGGTATACACACAGGATTTCCAGTTTGCTGAGGTTAGCATCAACGGCAAATCACATAAGTGTATATTAAAAGAATTGCAATTCGACAAGGTATCTGATTTGCTTACACACGTAGATCTGCTTGAACTGGTGGAAGATAAAAAAGTGATCGCTACCATTCCTTTAAAGTTCACAGGCACTTCTGCAGGTGTAAAAGCCGGTGGTAAGCTAATCACCAAAATGAAGGCACTTAAAGTTAAAACACTCCCTAAATTTTTGAAGGAGTCTATCGAGGTTGATTTGACCAATCTCGAATTAAACGGAAATATTAGAGTGGAAGACGTGAAAGCAGATAATTATGAAGTGATGAATTCTCCTCGTATTCCTATAGCCTCAGTGGTGATGACTAGACAGTTAAAACAGGAAGAAGCGAAAGAAGAAAAGAAATAATTCGACTTTTCTAAAATTAAACAGCCCCTACCAATTCGGAGGGGCTGTTTTGTTTCCCTTTCTTACGTTTGCATCCTTTTATGAAGGGCGGATGAATCCCAAGAACTTTACTTGCTTCGGGATATATAAAGTGTTTATTACATCCATTTTGCTAAAAATCCATTGAATTCTTTTCTCAAACCTTTTAAAACATTAACCAGGCTGGTGAATTCATCTTTCTTTTGACTATGTTCACTCACGAGTGTCTCCGCCACTCGACCGGCATGTACTCTGGAGTCTTCTACTACATGATGAATGTGTTCGTAAATGTTATGACTTAACTCTTCCAAATTATTTCTTTGAACAATCAGCTGATTCTGGAAATGTTCCACATCAGCCATTACTTCTTTACCTGTATTTTTAAAAGCAACTTCGGCGAGCCTTTTTTGTAATACAGACAGATCGTCTTTGTAGAAATCAATGGTTTTTAACCAGTCAAAATGTTCATAATTGAGTAGCGAGGCATTTACATAACGCATAGAAAATAATTTAAAGGATGAAAATAATTACTATGCAAAAATGCTAAGTGGTAACTCATTGATGAATGATCATGATCATTTAAAAAAGTGAGATTGAATAGTCATTAAAAAAAATCCCGATCGAAATCGGGATTTGAATCTATAATTAACTTTTGATTTTATGGGAAGATGCCTAATTCTGCATAAGATACTGCTACTTTACTGATGGCTACTACGTATGCAGCAGTTCTCATATCCGGTATGGAAGGGTTTTCTTTCCAACAATCCATTACTTCATTTACGGCAGTGATCATGGTTTCTTCCAAGCCACTATATACAAGATCCACCTCTTCCGGTCCGTGCAGAATATTTTTTCGAATGCCAGAATCTACGGGCTTGCTGGTCAATTTTTCCATCTGATCCAGCAACACATTGTTTTGATTTTCCATGAATCTTTTTTCCAGCCGGCCGTAACGAACATGACTTAAGTTTTTCAACCACTCGAAATAACTTACCGTCACGCCTCCGGCATTCAGGAACATATCGGGCACCACCAATACACCTTTTTTCGCAAATACTTCATCTGCTTCAGGAGTTAGGGGTCCATTTGCAGCTTCGCCAATAATTTTTGCTTTTACTCTAGGCGCATTTTCACCATTAATTACATTTTCAAGTGCAGCGGGAATTAGTACATCACAATCTAATTCTAGTGCATCTGTATTTTTAGAAAGATTAGTTGCTCCTGGGAAATTTAAAATAGATCCTGTTGCTTTACGATGCTTAAATACAGCATCATAATCCAAACCATTTTCATTATAAATGGCGCCTTCATATTCAGCCAGACCAATGATTTTAGCACCAGCTTGTTGGAAGAATTTGCAAGAATAATAACCTACATTACCGAGTCCTTGTACTACAATTCTCTTTCCTTCCACACCTGTTTTTAAACCCATTTTACTCATTACATCTTCCATCATCAGCACTTCGCGGATGCCATAAAATACTCCTAATCCTGTTGCTTCCCTTCTTCCTCTAACGCCCCCTTGTGTTACGGGTTTTCCGGTTACACAACCTGCCGCATCGAGCTCACCCGGCTTCATTGTTTGATAGGTATCAACGATCCAAGCCATCTCTCTCTCTCCGGTGCCATAGTCGGGCGCTGGTACATCGGTACCCGGTCCGATAAAATTCTTTTTTATTAACTCAGTAGTATAGCGACGTGTAATTTTTTCCAATTCGTAGGCTGAGTATTTTTTGGGATTGATCTTGATGCCACCTTTACCACCTCCAAAGGGCACATTTACAATGGCGCATTTGTAGGTCATCAGGGCAGCTAAGGCCATAACTTCGTCCTGGTTTACTTCTGCTGCAAAACGAATACCTCCTTTGCAGGGTGTTTTATGATGAGAGTGTTGCACCCGATAGGCTTCAATCACTTCAATTTGCCCATTATCCATTTTAACGGGAAATTTCATCTGGTACACACTGTTGCAGGCTTTAATCTGTTCCAAAAGACCTTTGTCTAGCTGCGTAAAGGAAGCTGCTTTATCAAAGCTTTTCTCCACGCTTTCAAAAAAGCTGTAATGTTGATTTGACATAACAATCGTTGATTTTAGGATATAATAAAGAACTTATTTTTTTTCTTTTTCCATCTGGCTGATGCGTTTATCCAGGATAAACAAATAGGAAATTAATCCGCCCAAAACTACCAAACAAACGAAGAGTACAACATATATTTTTCCTTCTTGTTCCATGATGGGTTTTATGGCAGTTTTCTCAGTTACACTTTGTGCAAAACTGTACAAGTTGAATAATATTCCCAATAAGGATAATGCAATTATTTTACGCATGAAGCCATTCTTTTTCTTTCAGTTTCCAATATCGAATATAAAGTTGAGTTATCCAAACACCTATCAAAGTCCATCCAATAACTGCCGGCCAGAATACCATACGCATCGTAGGGTCTAAATCTTGCCCGTTAAGTGCCGGATTACCTTCTACACCTTTCCCCCCGGGGTGTAATGATTCTACCAGTCGGGGTACAATCATAATAAGCGGGATGTACATGAAATAGGCAAAGATGTTGTATACGGCAGCTATTTTGGCTCTTTTATCAGAATCGGGCATAGAATTTCTTAGCACAAAATAGGCCAAATAGATCAGTAAAGCGATGGCGACGGCTATTTGTTTAGGATCATTACTCCAGGGTTTGCCCCAAGTATAGTTCGCCCAGATGGCACCTGTAATCAACCCCAGCATGCCGTAGATGATGCCTGTTATGGCAAAACTTTTTGCAGCGATATCGTGGATGGGGTTGGGTTTGCGTAGAAACGCGATAGAATATATAAGAGATACCAACAACAAGATCATTTGTCCGAACCACATGGGGACATGAAAGAAAAGATTGCGAATGGTATGATACAGGTTGCCAATAAATGGAACAGGAACCAGATAGCCTGCAACAAAAGTGTAAATCAGCAGCAAAGCAGCAACTATTTTCCACCAGTATTGACGAATCATTCAGTTTTTAATTTAAGAAAGCAGGCAATCAATGCTCACATAAAGTGAGATTAATAAAAAGCGAAACAAAGGTAAGGTCTGTCTTTAATCTTTCCATAAAAATGGGTATAAAATGATGCTCAATGCAATGATCATAATATCCAGGCCAATAAGCAGAAAAACAATCTGTAATAAGGCGGTATCTCGGAATATTTCACCAAATGCTGATTTTGACAAGCGAATTAATAAAAGAAGTTGAGGTATAATGATTGGGAAACCCAGTATCGCCATGAGGGCTGCATTTTGGTTGGCTTTTTCTGCAATGGCAGCTAAAAAAGTAAATACAAGGCTAATGCCAATGCCGCCTAAGATCGTACATCCCAAAAAACGCCATGCGTGGGTAAATGGCTGACCTAGAAAGAAGCCAAATAAGCAGAGTGTTACCAGACTCATTAATGTCATAAGCAACACATTGTAAATGATTTTAGAAAAAATAAAATCTACCGGTCCGGTGATACTATAATAGTATAACATTCGTCCCTTTCCTTCTTGAAGAAAACTTTTGGCTACTGCATTGATACCTATAAATAATAAATTCATCCAGAATAAGCCGTTCCAAACGTCAGACTCGGGTTGACCCATGGATAGATAAAGTACAAATACAGTGCAGGCGACGTATAATAAAATGCCAAAAAAACTATGCTGTTGTCGTTTTTCCAACAGCCATTCTTTTTGCACTAGGGTTTTTATGATCAGAAAGGATGCGATAATTTTTTTTTCAAAATTAAAGTCTTTTATCCTAATAACTTTTTCTATCTGATAACACCATCTGAGTAAAATCAATATTGAATTTGATTTTATGCATAATTCTTGTATTAATTAATGACTTTATTCGGTGGACATAAATTACTTTATTAACTTACTCTTATGGATATATGGAAATTATTGACAGGAATCGTGTTTTTTTTGATAGGTACCGGTTTTATGGAAGATGCGTTGCGGCAAGCACTAAGCAGAAAATTCAAATTATTCTTAAAACAACAAACGAGCAATCGATTTAAAGCAGTGGCTGGTGGCACCGTTCTCACCGTGTTCATGCAAAGTAGTTCTGTCGTAAATATGCTGGTGCTTTCATTGGTTGGGGCAGGAGTGGTTCAACTTTATCAGGCATTAGCCGTGATGATGGGGGCTAATATTGGAACAACATTTACAGGCTGGTTATTAGTCTCCTTGGGTTTTTATTTTGATATAAAAGATTTCGCTTTGCCCTTGCTTTCCTTATCGGGAATTTTGATGTTGACATTCAACAGGAATCATCCTGTATTTCATATTGCTCGTTTTTTTCTTGGTTTCGCATTTTTATTCCTTGGTCTGGTCTATATCAAAGAAGGGGTGGAGGCAATAGTAGAAAATACCGTGCTTGTAAAATACGCAGACTATCCTACAATTTTTTTTACTTTTTTAGGATTTTTGCTGACATCGCTCGTGCAATCTAGTTCAGTGGTGATGGCACTGGTATTATCAGTGCTGTATCATAAGGGTATTGATATTACATCTGGAGCGGCTATTATGCTAGGCGCGGAAATTGGAACAACACTAAAGTTGGGTCTTGCTTCTTTCGGAGGACTGGCTGCAAAAAAAAGAGTAGCTTTTGGAAATATTATTTTCAATACTTCTTCAAGTGTTTTGATTTTTTTCTTCATTTCTCCGCTTATTAATTTCATCAATTTAATTCCCGGGTTTCATGACCCACTTATTCAATTGGTCTGCTTTCAGACGATGGTGAATATTATTGGTGTGTTTCTTTTTCTTCCAATACTAAAACCTTTCAGTCGTTTTCTAGAGAATCGCTTTCACCAGGAGTCTTCTACGGATTATTTAAATAAAATACCTTCCAGTAATATTTCATTGGCTATAGATGCACTAGAAAAAGAATATTTTCATTTGCTCGCACATACACTTCTTTTTATGAGATCTGTTTTTCATATATCGGGTAGCGTAAGCGAGCTAAAGATCTATCCGGCTGCCGACAAAATTGCAAATGGCGTCAATTATGATGATGTGAAATCCTTGTATGGAGAGATCCATGGATATTATATTCGCATCAGGCAGGAAGAAATGACAAGTACAGAAGCCCTTAGACTTGAGTGTATTCTTTCAGGGATGCGTAATCTTATGTATGCTGCAAAAAGCATGAAGGATATCATTAAAGATCTTAACCAGCTAAGTCGTTCTTCTAATGAAATCAAGTATCATTATTATCAGGAGTTGCAAAATCAAGCGCAGTATTTCTATGAAGAAACGATAGTGATGATGAATCAGCAGGAAAGCAAAGCTATATTCATGTCTTTGGTAAATCTGCATAGCTATATACAGAAACTATATAGTACTGGGATACAAATGCTTTATGAAAGTTCCAGTGCTTTACAGGTAAATGCTACGGAACTGGCTACTTTAGTGAATGTACACAGGGAGATGATGACAGGGTGTAAGTCAGTCATTTTTTCAATCAAAGAATATTTTCTTTCCGGAAAAGAGGCTGCGTATTTTGATGAGTTGCCCGGATTTATCAGATAGCAAGCAAGCCTGTTGATTTATTTACCCTGCATGGTAACAATGTCTGCAGCGGGGTTCGTATTTGTCTTTTTCTCCCAAAACCACCTGAGATTGTTCTTGGCTTTTCCGATAGGAGTAATTGGCAATATTCCCGCATACTACACAGATAGCATGGAGCTTTGTAATATAATCTGCGGTAGCAAGTAGATTGGGCATTTGACCAAATGGTTTCATTTTATAATCCATATCCAGTCCGGCTACAATCACCCGAATCCCTCTTAGCGCCAATTGTTCGCAGACGGAAGTGATCTCGGGGTCAAAGAACTGAGCTTCATCTACGCCCACCACATCCACATCTTGTGCCAGCAGCAACATTTTTTGGGAATGTTCTATGGGGGTGGAATGAATGGTGTTTTCATCATGTGAAACGATTTTCTGTTCGTCATATCGCACTTCCATAGCCGGCTTAAATATCTCTACTTTCAGATTGGCAATTTTTGCTCTTTTAAGTCGACGAATCAACTCTTCTGTTTTTCCGCTAAACATAGATCCGCATATCACTTCAATCCAGCCTCTTTTCTCCCCTTTTATTAATGGTTCAATAAACATTCTGTATTATTTATTATAAAACAAGTCGTAAATTTAGCCGCATTTTAGGAATTAAATTAATAAAACCGGCATTTCGCGTTCCAAATCTAAGAATAATTGTATGGATCGTATTGCTTTGCTCATAAAGGAAATTCAGGAAGCCTATCAAAATAAAGCTGATGTATCTGCTTTGCTTCCACTGGTGCAAGATCTTCAGGCTGCCTTATTTAAGGAGTCATTATCTCTGCCTAAATCCGGCAAAAGAGTTGCGATCATTATGCCTTCTGTAAATACAGTTTCATTTGTTGAAGAGCCTAAAGATTCTATCATTCCTCCTAATGAAGAAGAAAAAGTGGTTGAAGTTCTTCAGGTAGATGAAGAGGCTTTGGAACAGGAGTTGAATGAAATTAAAGAAAAGGCTGCTTTTGCTAATCAAATGCAAACCAGGCCTATTCAAACAACTCCCGGACTATTGTTTGACTGGGCTGAAGATATACGGGAGGTGCCTACATTTGTTCACCAGCCTGGTTCAGAAGGGAAAAATGAAGTTTCGAAAAATGACTCAAGTGGAACAGATGCTACCTTAAATGAACAATTAGCTTCTCATCAAAAAGAAATTTCTGACCAGTTGAGTACTGCCCCTATCAAAGATCTGAGAAAAGCTATTGGCATTAATGATCGTTTTGTATTCGTCAATGAATTATTTAGAGGAGATGAAATCATGTACGAGCGTAGCATCAAGACCATCAATAATTTTACGAATTATGCAGAAGCGCATTACTGGATGGAAAGAGAATTAAAGGTAAAATTGGGCTGGGACGACACTAAGTCTACCACTAAAGATTTTTATTCGCTGCTTAAGAGACGATTTTCCTGAATCCACCCCATGATTTTTTCAGTAGCACCTAAATGAGATTTGACAAATGCAGAGGCTATCTGACCCGCATTTCTCCATTTGTTATCATTAGATGAGATTGTAAGTAATTCTTTACCGCTATTTACTACAAAACTTCCATTGGCATTATTAAGCGCAACACTCTCGCTGAATTTATGAATATAGGGTCCTGTGATTATTGCTTTTCCATAAACTGCTGCCTCCAGAATATTATGATGGCCGCTTTTTTTCAATCCGCCACCAATATAACATAGGGTAGCATACTGATATATTTTAGATAAGATTCCCATTTTATCAACGATCAAAACGCAGTTTTCGATTGTATCATTTTGTTCAGAAATTTGACTTAGGCAGATAGAATGCGGGAATAGTTTTTTTAAATACTCAAGATGGGCACTTGAAATTTCATGAGGTACGATCATTAAATTCCAATCCGGCTGAAGGGAGTGCCATTCCTTAAGTAATATTTCGTCCTCAGGCCAGGTACTTCCAGCTATCAGCGTTTTTTTGCTGCAATAATTTTCAATTAGCGGAAAGTTGCTTTTTTCTCCTGCAATTTCAACCACCCTGTCAAAACGGGTGTCTCCGGAAACTATTACATTATTTTCAATGCCTATTTTTTTTAGCAGTTGTAAGGAATTTTCTTCTTGTACAAAAAAATAGCTAAAGCTATGAAGCATGCTTCGATGAAAAGTGCCCCATAACTTAAAGAACGGTTGTGATTTTCTGAACAGACCGGAGGCAAGAATGGCTGGAATATTTCTTTTCTTGAGCGTGTCTAAATAGAAATGCCAGAATTCATATTTTACAAAAATGACAAGAGAAGGTTGGAGCATGCTGATAAATTCCTGTGCATTTTTTTTGCCGTCAAAGGGGAGATAGGTTACTAGATCTACCCCATTATAATTTTTATTGGCCTCATAACCGGAAGGAGAAAAGAAGCTTACAGCAACTTTAGTTCTTGGAAACAATTTTCTGATAGATTCAAGTATTGGCCGCCCCTGTTCAAATTCACCCACTGACGCACAATGCATCCATACTACTTTTTCTTGTTGGCCGACTTTCCAATTTTGAATAATGTTTTCTTTCCAGTTTTTTCTTCCTTCTAACCAGCGTTTTGCTTTCTTATTTTGTAAACTGGCTATTTTAATGCCGGCAAGAAAAAGAAGCCTGAAAATATGATAGATAAGAATCATTAGCGCAAAGCTATAAGATACTGCAATACCAAACTGTTTAATTGTGTGTATTCAAAATTAAACATTCCAGCATTCTTTGATACAAATTTGACATGCTATATCAGCCAAAAAGGCGCTATATTATTTTTACTTCAGCCTATATTCGTGTACTTTTGCAGCCGCGAAAATTATGCAGCATGGGACCCATTCAAATGGTTGATTTAAAGACGCAGTATTTGCATATTAAGAATGAAGTGGATGCAGCTGTATTAGATGTGCTGGAAAGTACGGCTTTTATCAACGGAAAACCCGTACAGCAATTTTCAGAAGAATTGTCTTCTTATCTGGGTGTGAAACATGTTATACCCTGTGCCAATGGAACTGATGCTTTGCAGATTGCTATGATGGCTTTAGGTCTGGAGCCCGGAGATGAAGTTATAACCCCATCATTTACTTATATCGCAACAACTGAAGTGGTTGCACTTCTTCGTTTGAAGCCAGTTTTTGTGGAAGTGGATCCCAAAACTTTTTGTATGGATCCCGCGGCTTTACGAAAGGCCATTACTCCTAAAACAAAAGCAATCGTTCCAGTTCATCTGTATGGGCATTCAGCTCCCATGCAAGAGATCATGGAAATTGCTAATGAATTTGGATTGTATGTAGTTGAAGATACGGCACAGGCAATTGGTAGTGATTATATTTATTCTGACGGCACGAAAAAGAAAGCCGCTACGATAGGCCATATTGGTTGTACCTCCTTTTTCCCTTCTAAAAATTTAGGTTGTTATGGGGACGGCGGTGCAATTTTTACCAATGATGATATACTTGCTGAGAAATTACGCATGATTGCCAATCATGGTCAGAAAGTGAGATACTATCATGAAATAGTGGGCTGTAACTCTCGCCTCGATACTTTACAAGCTGCTGTGTTGCGTATCAAATTAAAACAATTGGATCATTACAATACGGCACGTAGATCAGCGGCTGATTACTATGATGCTAAGTTTAGAAATCATGCAAATATATCTACCCCTTATCGAGCTAGCTGGACAACACATGTCTTTCATCAATATACTTTAATACTGGATGGATATAATGATGTGGCAGAAGTAAGAAATGGTTTAACCCATTTTCTTGCTCAGCATCAGATACCCTCTATGATCTATTATCCCGTACCTGCACATAAACAGAAAATGTTTGAAGCTTTTGGAGGAAACTCTTATGATTTACCGGTTACAGACTGGCTAACTGACAGAGTCGTCTCCCTGCCCATGCACACCGAATTAAAAACAGAAACTCAGGATTTCATTGCAGAAAAAGTTTTGGAATATCTGAATCAGTATTAACGAAAGGGAACCCTTCCTTAAGGGTGCATTGATTATGAAAATTGCAGTTGTTGGTACCGGTTATGTAGGATTGGTAACCGGAACTTGTTTTGCTGAAACCGGAAATCAGGTGACATGTGTAGATATTGATCAACGAAAAGTGGAGAAATTATCTAATGGTCAGATTACTATCTACGAACCTGGACTTGAAAAGATCTTTTTAAGAAATTTAAAAGAAGGCCGATTACATTTCACGACCAGCCTATCTGAAGGTATTGAAGATGCTGCAATTGTTTTTCTTGCATTACCCACTCCGCCCGGAGAGGATGGCAGTGCGGATCTGAAATACATTCTGGGCGTTGCTGATGATCTGGGTAAATTACTAACCGATTATAAAGTAATCGTAGATAAAAGCACTGTGCCGGTGGGTACGGCTGATAAAGTTCGCACCGCTATTGCGAAAAATTATAAAGGTGATTTTGCTGTGGTAAGCAATCCGGAATTTTTAAGAGAAGGGGTTGCGGTAGATGATTTTATGAAACCTGATCGTGTGGTAGTAGGTACTTCCGATGAACGCTCGAAGCAAGTGATGACAGAACTCTATGCACCCTTTGTGCGTAGTGGCAATCCGGTCATCTTTATGGATGAAAGAAGTGCAGAGTTGACTAAATATGCAGCAAACTCTTTCCTGGCAGTGAAGATTTCTTTTATGAATGAGATTGCGCGCTTGTGTGAACGAGTAGGAGCTGATGTGGATATGGTACGTAAAGGAATAGGAAGTGATGAACGAATCGGTAAACGATTTTTATTTCCGGGTATCGGATATGGCGGAAGTTGTTTCCCGAAAGATGTGCAGGCATTAGTGAAATCATCCAATGAAGTGGATTATAGTTTTGAAATACTAGAGGCTGTGATGAAAGTGAATGAAGATCAGAAGTTATTTTTAATGCCCAAAATATTGCAATTCTTCGGTGGCGATCTGAAAGGCAAACATTTTGCTTTATGGGGACTGGCATTCAAGCCTAATACTGATGATATCAGAGAGGCGCCGGCTTTATATATGATTGAGGCTTTAACCGCTGCAGGTGCAACGGTTACGGCTTATGATCCGGAAGCGATGCCCAATGTTCGTCAGCTCGTAGGAGAAAAAATCAATTTTGCGGAAGGACAATACGATGCTTTACAGAATGCTGATGCGTTGATCATTGCAACAGAGTGGAGTGAATTTAGAACACCTGAATTTGAAAAGATCACGTCATTGCTCAAGCAACGAGTCATTTTCGATGGTCGTAATGTATATGATGCGTCACAAATGAAATCACTCGGTTTTCATTATGAAAGTGTTGGTCGCTTAGCGGTTACCAATAAATAAAAAATTATGGAAAGAAAAAGAATCTTAATCACTGGTGCAGCAGGATTTCTCGGCTCTCATCTTTGTGATCGTTTTATTAAGGAAGGATACCATGTGATTGGGATGGATAATCTAATCACAGGAGATCTGATGAACATTGAACATCTTTTTAAACTTGAACAATTTGAGTTTTATCATCACGATGTTACGAAGTTCATTCATGTGCCGGGCAAACTGGATTACATCCTCCACTTTGCATCTCCTGCCAGTCCAATCGATTATTTGAAGATCCCGATTCAGACGTTGAAAGTAGGTGCACATGGTACTCATAATTGTCTGGGTTTGGCGAAAGCCAAAGGAGCTCGCATCTTAGTGGCCTCTACTTCGGAAGTTTACGGTGATCCGTTGGTGCATCCGCAAACGGAAGAATACTGGGGAAATGTGAATCCGGTAGGTCCGCGTGGTGTATATGATGAAGCCAAGCGTTTCATGGAGAGCATAACGATGGCGTATAACCGATTTCATGGTGTACAGACAAGGATTATCCGCATATTCAACACCTATGGTCCTCGTATGCGTCTCAATGACGGACGTGCCTTACCTGCTTTTATCGGACAGGCATTGCGTGGAGAGGATTTAACGGTTTTTGGAGATGGTTCACAAACAAGAAGCTTTTGTTATGTCGCTGATTTGGTGGATGGTATTTACCGATTACTGATGAGCGATTATGATATGCCCGTGAATATTGGAAATCCTGCTGAGATTACGTTAAAAGAATTTGCAGAAGAAGTGATTAAGTTAACCGGCACAACTCAAAAGATCATTTACAAGCCATTGCCGGAAGATGATCCGAAGCAACGTAAGCCGGACATTACAAAAGCCAAAGAAATTTTAGGATGGGAGCCGAAAGTCTCCCGCAGTGAAGGTTTGAAGATCACCTACGAATATTTTAAAAATCTGCCTCCATCTGAATGGGTTAAACAACCCAAAGAGTTTGTGAGTCTTAAATAATTATTTGTAGTATGTATCAGCAACTCGTCAATAAAGAAAAGAAACTGGCAGTTATAGGTTTGGGATATGTTGGTTTGCCGATTGCATTAGAATTTGCCAGACATCTTTCAGTGATTGGATTTGATATTAATGCACAGCGTGTTGAACTGATGATGCAGGGTATTGACCCCAGCAAAGAATTGGATTCTTCAGCTTTTGAAGGTTGCGATATTACTTTCACCGACTCACTCGATGTGTTGAGAGAGGCATCCTTTTTTATAGTAGCAGTACCTACTCCGGTAGATGAACATAATACACCTGATTTGGTTCCGGTAACTAAAGCATCCGAAACAATAGGAAAAGTTCTTAAGAAAGGTGATTATGTAGTATATGAGTCAACCGTTTATCCCGGCTGTACCGAAGAGGATTGCTTACCCATCATTGAAAAATTAAGTGGACTTAAGTTAGGTGTTGATTTTAAATTGGGTTACTCACCCGAAAGAATTAATCCAGGTGATAAAGAACATACACTGGCCAAGATTGTAAAAGTGGTTTCAGGTAGCGATGCAGAAGCAGCAGATGAAATTGCAAAAACTTATGAGATTGTTGTGAAGGCCGGTGTACATCGCGCTTCTTCTATCAAAGTGGCTGAGGCCGCTAAGATCATTGAGAATACACAGCGCGATCTGAATATTGCTCTGATGAATGAGCTCTCCATCATTTTTGATAAGATGGAGATAAATACATTCGAAGTACTTGAAGCGGCGGGTACCAAATGGAATTTTCTGCGTTTTCAGCCGGGACTTGTAGGCGGACATTGTATAGGGGTAGATCCATATTATCTTACTTATAAAGCCAATCAACTGGGTTATGATGCTCAGGTGATTTTAGCCGGAAGAAATATCAACGATGATATGCCGGCCTATGTGGCAAAGAAAGTGGTGCAGCATATTATTAAGCATACAAAAAATGTAGTCGACGCCAATGTGTTGGTGATGGGGGCTACTTTTAAGGAGAATGTAAGCGATATCCGTAATTCTAAGGTAGCTGCTGTGGTGAAAGAATTACAATCTTTTTCATTGAATGTTGATGTCACAGATCCGCATGCTTCTGATGAAGAATTGCAGCATGAGTATGGTTTTGGTTTGACTCCGGTCTTAAAAAACCATTACGATGCCATCATTCTTGCAGTTCCTCATAATGAGTATAAAAATTTAGATGTAGCATATTTCGAATCGATCACGCAGCCGCATGCGTTCTTTGCCGATTTGAAGGGCATATTTAGAAACCAATCTATTTCACGTAAATACTGGAGTTTATAATGAGTCAGTTTGAAAAAATCATATTAGTAACCGGTGGTGCCGGTTTTATCGGAAGTCATGTGGTACGCTTGTTTGTCAATAAGTATGCCAATTACAAAATTGTTAATGGCGATGCATTAACCTATGCCGGTAATCTGGAAAATTTAAAAGATATTGAATCTAAGCCCAATTATGTATTTGAAAAAATGGATATTACGGATGAAGCAAGAGTAAATGCTTTATTTGATAAGTATCATTTTGATGCCGTGATTCATCTGGCAGCAGAGAGTCATGTAGACAGAAGTATTTTGGATCCGTTAGCTTTTGTCAAGACGAATGTATTAGGTACAGCGGTACTTTTAAATGCAGCACGTAAATTCTGGAATGGCAAATATGATGGAAAATTATTCTATCATGTATCAACGGATGAAGTTTATGGTACATTAGGTGAAACTGGTTTCTTTACTGAAGAAACACCCTATGATCCACATAGTCCGTATTCGGCTTCTAAAGCTGCATCCGATCATTTTGTGATGGCCTATTATGACACTTACGGTATGCCCGTAGTGATGAGTAATTGCAGTAACAATTATGGATCGCATCATTTCCCTGAGAAGTTGATTCCGTTAATGATCAACAATATCAAAAACAACAAACCGCTTCCTGTTTACGGTAAAGGTGAAAATGTGCGCGACTGGTTATATGTAGAAGATCATGCCAGAGCAATTGATGTGATTTTTCATAAAGGAAAGTTAGGGCAGAGTTATAACGTAGGCGGCTTCAATGAATGGAAGAATATTGATCTGGTGCATCTCCTTTGTAAGGTTATGGATAAAAAACTGGGAAGGGCAGAAGGAGAGAGCGCTAAACTGATTACTTATGTAACGGATCGTCCGGGTCATGATTTGCGTTATGCGATTGATGCTACTAAGTTGAATAAAGAATTAGGATGGTCGCCTTCTTTGCAGTTTGAAGAAGGATTAGAAAAAACAGTAGACTGGTATCTGAACAATGAAGAGTGGATACAGCACGTCACGAGTGGTGATTATCAACATTATTATAAAGAACAATACGCAGAAAGATAATTCAATTTATTTATGCCTTTCATTCATACTAAGTTTCCTGGATTAGTCATCTTTGAGCCCAAAGTGTTTGGAGACTCTCGCGGATATTTTTTTGAATCATATAATCATCAGTTGTTCGTAGATGAAGGATTAAATTTTAACTGGGTGCAGGATAATCAATCCAGCTCAACCTATGGCGTGATCAGGGGATTGCATTTTCAAAAAGGAGATAAGGCTCAGACGAAACTTGTCCGTTGTCTGAATGGCTCCATACTTGATGTGGTGGTTGATCTGCGTAAAGATTCGCCCACATTCAAAGAAGTATTTGCGATAGAACTGACATCAGAAAAGAAAAATGCATTGTTAGTGCCGAAAGGCTTTGCACATGGATTTTCTGTTTTGTCAGAAATGGCAGAAGTTTTGTATAAATGCGATGCACTGTATCATAAAGAAAGTGAAGGCGGTTTGTTATACAATGATCCGGCTTTACAGATCGACTGGCAGATTCCTTTAGACAAGGCCATTGTTTCAGATAAGGATAAAATTCATCCTGTATTAGCTGATTTGCCAGCAGATAGTTTCTTTTAAATTAATGTTATGTCGCAACCGGTCATTCTTGTAACAGGCAGTAACGGACAATTAGGGAAAGAGTTGCAGGAGCTTGCTTCACTATATCCCGCTTATCGATTTGTATTTGCTTCAAGAGAAGATTTAAAGTTGCATCACTTTGGATTAGTAGAGAATTTTTTTGTTGGATTACAGCCACAGTATTGCATTAATTGTGCGGCATATACTGCAGTTGACAAAGCCGAATCTGAAAAGGATATGGCGATGTTGGTCAACGGAGAGGCCGTTGGGAATCTGGCCGCAGTATGTAAAAAATTTCACACCAAACTAATCCATATATCCACCGATTATGTCTTCGACGGAGAAAGTGAAACACCTTATCAGCCTGATGATGCAACAGGACCCATCAGTATATATGGAATTTCAAAATTGAAAGGAGAGGAGTTATGCTTACAAGAAAATCCTGATGCGATCATCATACGTACCGCATGGGTATATTCTGAGTTTGGGAACAATTTCGTGAAGACGATGATGCGTTTAATGAAAGAGCGTCCTGAAATTAAAGTTGTGAATGATCAGATCGGAGCACCTACTTATGCAGCTGATCTGGCTAAAGCATGTCTCGATATTATTGCCTCCGGCAAATGGCAGACAGGTATTTATCACTACAGCAACTCCGGTAAGATCAGCTGGTATGATTTTGCAGAAGCTATTAAAGAAATGATCGGGTCAAAATGTATCGTTCATCCTATACCAACAACAGATTATCCTACACCTGCTAAAAGACCTAAGTTTTCTCTGTTAGATACTTCAAAGATCAAAGAAGTATTTGATGTGAATATTCCTGAGTGGAGGAAGAGTCTGGGCATATGTATTAGAAGAATATTATCCCAATAACAACCTACAACTAACAACCTTCAACTTCATTCAAAATCCTCCGAATAGCTTCTGTCAGTTTCTCAGGTGCTTCCATCATACCCTGATGTCCGGCTTCTTCAAGAATTAATACTTCTGCGTTTTCAGGTAATTTTGATTGTTGAATTGCATCATCTGGATTTACGGCATTGTCCTGCATGCCGATGCAAAAGAAAACAGGTTTTGTTGTATTTCTGAGTATATCCGTTCTGTCTTTTCTTTTTCGCATGGCGCGTAAATACGCCATCATGGTTGCTTCTGTGATCTGACTCGCTCTTTGCATAAGTTCATTAATTTTCTCCGGATGGTTTGTTTTGAATGACTCTCCGAATAAGTTGGGGGTGGCAACGTCAAGAAATGACTGAGTGCTATGATTCTTCAGGAATTCTATGCTTTTTAAGCGAGCTTCTTTTTTTGTATCACTATCAGCATACGATGTAGAGTGAATCAATCCGATTGCACGTAATTTATTTGCATACTTTTCCGCAAAAGCAAGCGTAATATATCCTCCCATTGAATGTCCCAGCATCACTACCTCGTTGATCTTTTCAACTTCTAAAATTTTATGTAAGTCTTCCGCCATTGACTCCATCGTTATATTATCAACAAGCATTAAGTTTTGAATGGGTGATAAATAACTGCCTCTTAAATGAGGAATGATGATTTGGTAATTGACAGATAAGGATGTAGCTACTTCATTCCATACATATCCGTCTTCTCCGAACCCATGCACCAGCATAATAGGTAAGCCTTCACCCAGGCTTTCATAACATAAAATGCCGGCATCGGTAGTTAATTGTTTTGTCATCTTATTGCTCTCTCTTAATGCTATACCTTTTAAAAAAGTAAAGTAGTATAATGAATGAAGTGAAGATGAGCGCTATTTTACTTATCACATCTCCCCATTGTACAAAAAAGGTTTCTCTTGTATCAGCGTACACCAAATTTTTGAGTGAATTGGGTTGCCACCAATTGGCAGATTGCTCAATATTGCCCGCCGGATTAATAAAACTGCTAATGCCTGTATTTGCGGAACGCACCACCCACTTTCTAGTTTCAATCGCTCTTAATCTTGCATAGGCGAGATGTTGTTTGTGTCCAGGCGTATTACCCCACCATCCATCATTGGTAATAATGGCGATGATATTGGCTCCATTTTTTACATAACGACTTATATATTCGCCGTAAATACTTTCATAACAAATGGCCGGCGCAATGATGTGATGATTTTTTACTGGAAGAGTTGTTCTGTTTTCTTGTCTTGCGTATCCTCCTGCTGTTCCTCCGAATTTTTCAAATACTGGTCCCAGAAATAATAAAAACCGTGGTAGTGTTTCCACCCCGGGTACTAACATAGATTTATGATAAAACTGCAGTGCACCTGAACTGTCTGCCAGCATGGCGCCATTGTATATTTCATAGTAATTACCGGAAGCATCAATGGGTTTTGAATAGATAGAATGTTTTTCCGGAAATATCCTATAGCTTTCAATACCTGTATATAAATGAAGTTTCGGGTATTGCTTCAATAATTTGAATACCGGTTGAAGTTCATTTAATTCGCTGATTTTTTTTTCGTCGATACCCCCATAAGCAAATAAGGCGGTTTCGGGCCAGACAAGTAAAGTGGTGTTTTTGTCTATCTGTTTTCTTGATAATTCAATCAGTTGATGAATTTGATTCTGAAGATTGCTTGAATTGATTTTTTCATAGGGATCTATATTGGGCTGAACAACTACAATGTTGTTTGTAGCGCTTTTTGAAACAGTATCAATTCTTTTATTTTCATTTTGTTCTATAAGCAAAGAAATAACAATCGGGACAGCCAGAATCGAAGCAACCATCAAATGTTTTCTTAATCCAATTCTTTTTGTAGTATTCTGAAGATACAAATAATACAATAGTGCGTTGATTAATAATACCCATAAGGTACCCCCACTGGTGCCAGTGAATTCATACCACTGTATCCAGGATATTCTTTCTGCTAAAGCATTTCCTATCGTTAACCATGGCCAGCTTAATCCCCAGTCGAGCTGATGCAGATATTCAAAACTCAGCCAAAAGAAGATGAATGCGATAAGAGAAATCTTAAGGCTATATTGTTGTTTTATTTTTCGATAACCCCACCAGGGCAAAAACATTAATAAGCTATTAACGGCAATAGCGAGCCAGGCACCTATCAAGGTGGAGTTCCATATCCACCAAGTAGTGAGTATATTCCATGTAAACAATCCCAGATAGATGAAAAGAAAGAAACGGAAACTGTTTTTTTCTTTTTCTTCAATCATAAAGAGCGGAATAAAGGCAAAAAATATAGCGGCTGAAAAATTATTAGGGGTCCATGCAATCCAAAATAGAAATCCTGCAAGAACAGATAAAAGAATAGCAGATGAATTTTTG
>CAZZJD010000002.1:0-22298 GCA_964654305.1 uncultured Chitinophagaceae bacterium | reverse complement strand
CCTTCTTTGTAAATGAATTCGAATTTTTCTTGCCAGTTGTCTGATAATTTATATCCATAAATCCCCAGCAGCTTTGCTTTGTCTTTATCTGGATTGCGAATACTGTCGAAGTATTGAATACCATAAAGATTTAGTAGCTGGATAAAAACGATTGCTTTATGAATACAAATGGCGTGCTTATTTTCAGAACAATTGCACGAGGTGTCGAAATGTCGCTCTTCGTTTTTATGAAGAATCACACTAAAAATTTCTTTATTAAGAATAACCTCGGCTTTTACCAGTTCGTCTTTTGCTTCAAGAATCTTTGCTCTTTGGGTACGAAGAAAATCTTCAGCTTTTGTCAATGCGTCTGGCCCCGTTAACATACGAATGGTTTTCAGTTCGATATGTTTCATTTTGACGACTGTATGTTTTTGATTAAACCGGCGCGTATCCGATCCGATGATTCCTTGTTCTACTAGATCCTGAAGTTGAAATAAACTTGCAACCTCGTGCCGGCATATATCTCCTAGATTATAAGGACAGGAGCAGCGGATGTTTATATTTTTTTCGTCTTTATATTTTTGAATGTGGACTTTATAAAAAGTAGAATAGATATCATCTCTGACTCTGAAAACAACATGGCCGGCAAGATCATCGTGCTCCACCATATCAGCGTATCCAATTGCGTGAATTTTTTTTCCGCGACGAACGACTTCTTCTGTACCGTGGTTGTAAATAAATTTTATGATATGTGGCAGGGCCATGATTGAATAACGGGTTTAATCAACTTTTAGAAAAGGGCAATCTGCAAAAGTAAAGGGAAAGGAGGGAGAAATATGAGATTAATAATTACGAATTAATAATTAATAATTAATTTTTCACACAAGCGAAAAGAAGGTTAAAAACAAGTAACTTTATAAGTTTTTTTCTCCAATAACAAGCTTCCCTTCTTTATAAATGACACATACGTTTGCCGCATTTGGAGTAAGGCAGAAACGAATATCTTCAATTAGTCCGAATCTTTCTACCAGTCTGTGATAATGCGTGAAATTTTTAGCGTTTTCGATTAGGTTTTCTTTCATGTTTTGGTAGAGGTGCAGGGCGGTTGCTGAGCTATCGCAGTGAGAGATAAATGCGTTACCGATCTGATCAATGACTGCGCCGGCAAACAGGGTATCTTCCATATTAAACCGATCCTTCCAGCCGGCGCAGGCAAGCACTACATTTTTCTGTTTCTCCAATAAATAATTACAAACCGCTCCTAGATTTGGAAAAGACCCCGTCATAATATCCGTTGCCCCATTCTCCAGCGCCATATATAAAAGCTTGGTACCATTTGTCGTCGTTAAAACAAGTCGCTTCCCCCCAATAAATTCACGATGATACTCTAGTGGAGAGTTGCCATATTGTAAGCCTTCTGCAATTCTACCATCTCTCTCTCCCGCAGCAATGCCATTAATCTCTTTTGCTATTTCAATCGCTTTCGGAACGGTATCAACAGGTATTACAGCCTCCGCACCATTATACAAAGCAGAAGCAATGGTGGATGTAGCACGAAATACATCAATTACGACAACGATCGCATCATTAAGATCATATAGATGAAGCAGGGCGGGAGACAAACAGGTATGTAGCGTGGGTTTATTATGCACGGTTGATTACTTTGTGAGCAAAGCTCTCCATTTATTTGACTCGGCGTATTCTTTTAATACTTTATTTCTTTCCCTCAACAACTCGTGTAATTTTCCATTCAGAAAAAAACGATCTATCCACGGCGTCCAAAACTTTTTTGGAAGTGAATAAAAAATCTCGTCAATCACCAGTGTTCCGTTCTGTATTTTTTTAAAATGGCGCATATGTTTAAAGGACTCCAGCGACCCCTGTGTCATATCTTCCTGAATGAAATGTCCGGGATTTAATTCTGTAACTTTTAAAGAGAAAAGAAAATCTTTATTTACAATCCGAAGCCCCCACAAAATAGTATCATTTACAGATAATAAACCCGATGAAACACCCCTCAGTTGTCGCACTCCAATTTTGTCCATGGCTTTTTTTTGCAGCAGAATATGCCTCGACAAATCATATACTGTCTCGGAAGGAGCTGCAATGAAGTTGGTAATATGAATAAATCCCATTGTTGGAAAACCAAGAATAGGATAAAGTTACACAAAAGGAGTTTTCACCACTCTTGCTTTTACGGGTTGATTGCGGATATCAATAAATATTTCTGTGTCAAAAGCGGCAAAATCTTTTTGTACATAACCCACTCCGATTGCTTTTTGTAAGGAAGGCGATTGCGTTCCGCTCGTTACTTTTCCAATAATATTTCCGCTTGCATCTTTAATGATGTAATCGTGTCTCGGGATGCCCCTGTCAATCATTACAAACCCTACCAGTTTCTTTTCAATGCCGGAGGTTTTTTGACCCTCAATTAATGCTTTGGCTGTAAAATCTTTACTAAATTTCGTGATCCACCCCAGCCCTGCCTCCAAAGGAGAGGTGGTGTCATCAATATCATTTCCATATAAACAAAAAGCTTTTTCTAATCGCAGCGTATCTCTTGCACCCAAACCAACGGGCTTAATATTGTAAGACGCGCCGGCTTCAAAAATGGCCTCCCAAATAACACTTGCATCATCGCCATTGTTTTCAAAATAAATCTCTACCCCTCCTGCACCCGTATATCCGGTGGCGCTGATGAGCACGTTGTCCACGCCGGCAAATTTTCCTTTTACAAAATGATAATAGGGAAGATTCAGAATATCAAGATCGGTAAGCGGCTGCAACATTTTTACAGCATTGGGTCCTTGCACAGCCAGCAGACAAGTTTTGTCGCTGATATTATGCATTGTAACTCCCTTTGTATTGAGAGATTGTATCCAGTTCCAGTCTTTTTCAATATTGGATGCATTTACCACCAGCATATATACTTTATCTTTTTCGATGCAGTAAACCAGCAGATCATCTACAATGCCCCCGTTATTATTCGTCATGCAACTGTATTGCGCCTTTCCATTGGTAAGCTTAGAGGCATCGTTGGTTGTAATGCGCTGAATCAGATCCAGTGCGTTTTCTCCTCTCAGAATAAACTCTCCCATGTGGCTTACATCAAATACGCCTACACTGTTTCGAACGGCCGCATGTTCATCGTTGATGCCGCTATAAGAGATAGGCATGTTATATCCGGCGAATTCAGCCATCTTCGCATTCAGGGCAAGATGTTTTTGTAAGAAAGGGGTAGACTTCATTTGTGGCAAGGGTTTAATTCATCGCAAAAGTAAGGGATATTGGAGTTGTAGCTTAGGGGTTGATAAATCATAGCCGGGGATTTAAATCCCCGGCTATGATTGTTAATATTAAAAAAAATAAATCCTTAAAATCTTATAATCTTGGAAATCCTGATTCAGACGATAAATGAATTGTATTTTAATTTACTCTAGCATAAAATGTCTTCTCTATCTGATTCTTTACAGGCGTTACGGTTTGCAGATAACGATAGATCGCCTTCAGTTCCATGTCGCTCATTCTACCAAACGGTCCCCAGGCCATGGGACTATGCATGATTCTTTTGCCTGCTCTGAAGCGCGCAATGAATGTTTCTTCCGACCACTCACTCATCACACCGGTTTCTTTATCGGGCGTTATATTCGGGCTCATGCACATATACTTTGTCGGCTCAATAATAGATTCAAATTCGAACCCACCAGCAAAAGGAGCTCCAATAAAAGCACCGGTTTTAAGATCTCTTTGGGTATGACAACCATAACAGTTGGCAACACTCTTTGCTAAATATTCGCCATAGGCAACACTTGAATCAATGGCTACACTTTTTGGCGGGGTTCCTATTGGCCCTTCGGGTTTCATTAAAAAGGCCTTTACAATCTTACCCATCACATTCATGTTGTTTTTCGACACCTCGTTTTTAATGGGCTTAATAGTTCTGATATAGGATATTATAGCGGTCAGATCAGCATCACTCAAATTACTGAAGGGCATGATATTCAATAAAGCATGACCGTTTCTGTCAACGCCATATCTCAGCGTTTTGGCAATCTCTCCATCGCTAAGCGCACCGATGCCTGTTTCTTTATCGGGAGTAATATTTCTTGCATATATAGTTCCGATAGGCAGTGGGAAAGGTCTGCCACCGGGGAGATCTACAATTTCTCCGCTATTTACCGCAGCTTCCGTCCCTACAGGAGCATGACAATCGGCACAATGTGCGGGACCATATACGAGATATTTTCCTCTTTCAATAATTGTGCTGTCCGTACTCGCATGAATATCAGGAAGAGGCACATCAAATACCCGGTTTTGTCTGGAGAGTACAATGCCGCTAACGCCGGCGATGAGAATGATAAGAATTATAAAAACCCATAAGAAGATTTTCTTAATCATAGCAGTTGGTTTTGGATGAAGATGGTATAATTAACAACGAGTAATTAATAATTATCAATTACAAAATTGTTATACTAATATAAGTAATGAGGAATATAAAACCAAAAACAGCCCAACACAACAAAAAGGAAAGCTAAACAAAAAATTTATTCCTCTGTCTTCTCCGGCCGCATCATAGGGAAAAACAATACATCTTGTATAGAAGGCTGATTGGTCATCAACATCACCAAACGGTCGATGCCAATACCAATACCTGCAGTGGGCGGCATACCATATTCTAGCGCGCGGAGAAAGTCATGATCAATAAACATGGCCTCATCGTCTCCGCGCTCTTTTAGTTTTACCTGATCTTCGAAGCGCGCGCGCTGATCAATAGGATCATTCAATTCGCTATAGGCATTCGCAACTTCTTTGCCATTGATCATTAACTCAAATCTTTCTACCAGTCCGTCATGATGTCTGTGTTTTTTCGTAAGCGGACTCATCTCCACCGGATAGTCGGTGATGAAAGTAGGCTGTATGTATTTGGATTCACTGGTGTTGCCAAACAATTCATCGATCAACTTTCCTTTGCCCATTGAATTATCAACAGGAATATTCAATTGTTTGCACACATCTCGTAATTGTGATTCGTCCATTGCACTTACATCAATGCCTGTATTTTCTTTGATGGCATCAAATATTGAAATGCGCTTAAACGGTGTTTTAAAACTGATCATGCGATCCCCTACCTGTACCTCGGTCGTGTTGTGTAAAGCCATCGCAACCTGTTCAAGTAATTGTTCAGTGATCTCCATCATCCAGAAATAATCTTTATAAGCCGTATACCATTCTAGAATCGTGAACTCCGGATTATGTGTGCGATCCATTCCTTCATTCCGGAAGTTGCGACTGAATTCATATACCCAGTCGAAGCCACCTACCAATAATCTTTTTAAATAAAGTTCATTGGCGATACGCATATACATAGGAACATCCAATGCATTATGATGGGTAATAAAAGGCCGCGCTGTGGCACCCCCCGGAATGTTTTGTAATACGGGTGTATCTACTTCAAGGGCACCTTTATTATTCAGGAATTCTCTGATGGTATTTACGAGTTTGGTGCGTTTTACAAATACATCTTTAACCTGCGGATTGATAATTAAATCAGCATATCGTTGTCTGTATTTGAATTCAGGATCTGTTACTGCGTCGAACGTTTGGCCTTCGGCTTCCTTTACAACCGGCAAAGGTTTTAATGATTTAGCGAGAAGTACCAGCTCTTTAACATGGACAGAGGTTTCGCCTGTTTTGGTCGTGAAAACATAACCCTTTACGCCAATGATATCACCGATATCTAACAACTTTTTAAACACCACATCATAAAGTGATTTATCCTCACCTGTACACAGGTCGTCGCGTTTCACATATAATTGAATTCTTCCTTTGCTATCCTGTATAACCGCAAAGCAAGCCTTACCCATATCTCTTACACTCATGATTCTACCGGCCAGACAAACATCAGTAAACAGATCTTTGGAAGATTCATTAAAGTCTTGTTTTATGTCGACAGAAAAATGGGAAACTGGAAATAATTCTGCGGGATATGCATTAATGCCCAACTTTTCAAGTTCGGCTAATTTTTCTCTTCTGATAATTTCTTGTTCGGATAAATGGGATGGTATCATAATGTCTTTAAGTGGAAACAACGGTAAATAAACTTAAAAACCAAAAAGGAAAAGGGGTGTATATTTCCAGAAATAGATGAGTAGAGAACAAACAGATAATATGATTTATTTGTTAACTCCCATTTTTGACCTTATAATTTGACTATCTTCATGGATATTACCAACTAAAACTAAATTTATGAAGCAACTTAAAACATCGATATTTTTTTTAATGTTATTTCTCCTTTTAAACGCATGTAAAAAAACAACCACAGAGGATACCGGCGGCAGTGGATTGGGCACCGGCTCATTTACAGTAGGCGGTCAAACCTATACCGGAGATTGTGTAGCTAATCCTGATCCTAATTGTTCGGGAAGACTCTTGGTACAGATTGTATCATCAAGTAAAGGCAGTTATAATCTATATGCTGTTTCTTCATCATCTTCTGGCAGCACTAATTTAGCGGCTCTAAATACTAGTAATAGGTGTATACAAAACTCTATCTATAACGTTCAATCCCCATCGTTTGGTATTTATGGTTCTGTATCAGGTTCTGTTACCAGAACGGGAACGAATAGTTTTTCTTTTACCAGCACGATGAAATCCGCTTCATCTTCTGAGCAAATCACAGTTACCGGTAGCGGCACATGGAAATAATTTTCGCAATTAATTATTTATTAATAATAAGTCGGAGTAATTTATTCCGGCTTATAAATTTTATAAAAACATTAAACGATATAGTCCCTGCTTATCGTAAGTTTGTCAAAATCACTTTTATGAAAAATATATGCTTGGTTTTGACGGGAATTTTTTTCTTATCAATCAGCTATGCACAAATACCCTCTTTGCCCGGATTATCTAAAATAACAGAAGCCGAAGCGGGAGATGGTGTAAAGGGCGCCTTGCATCAGGGAATTGAAAAAGCAGTAGCAAGTTTGAATAAAACAGATGGTTTTTTCGGCAGTCAGTTTTATAAAATATTATTACCTCCAGAAGTGCAAAAAGTAGAGGGAAAAATCAGATCTATAGGTTTGGGAGCAGAGGTAGATAAAGCTGTATTGCAAATTAACAGAGGAGCAGAAGATGCCGTGGGAGCCGCAAAGCCCATTTTTATTGATGCCGTGAAATCTATGTCGGTTACCGATGCCCTAAATCTAGTACAAGGAGGAGATGGTAGTGTAACACGTTTTTTTAGAGACAAGACGAACAGCGCATTAATTAAAGCGTTTACACCTGTGGTCAAGTCGTCTCTCGATAAAACGCAAGCCACTCAATATTATGGTAACATTATAAATGGATATAATAAAATCCCTTTTAACAGGAATAAACTCAACCCCGATCTTACCTCTTATGTTGTAGGTAAAGCGATTGATGCATTGTTTGATCAGATATTAAAGGAAGAGTCTGCCATTCGTAAAGACCCCGTAAGCCGGTCAACAGATATTCTCAAAAAAGTATTCGGAGGAAAAAATTAAAAACAATCTGTTTTTTGACAACCAGTTGAGTAACGGATTTACAAAGAAATCAGCCACAGATATATCCACACAAAAGGAGTAGCAAGAAGTAAAGAATCGAACCTGTCAAGGAATCCACCGTGTCCCGGCATAATTTGACCACTATCTTTTACACCAGCGCTTCTTTTTAATTTACTTTCCAGTAAATCTCCAAAAGTGCCGCTTACTGAAGCGATCAGCGCAATCGCCGCAAAATGTTTGCCTGATTCCGGATTAAAAATATAATATCCAGAAAGGTATCCAACCCCAACAGAAAGTATGAATCCTCCGATTGTTCCTTCCCATGTTTTTTTCGGAGAAATTGGTGACAAAGGGGTTTTACCAATAAATGAACCAACAATATAAGCCATGGTATCATTGATCCATATAATGGCAATTAATATAAAAGGAATCCATTCCCCCGCCATTAAAGACAGCGATCTGGCAAGAGGGTTTGTGGTTTCGCTATCTGCATTTATCCATATTCCCCCGCTTCGTAAATGCATTAGTAGACCAAATGATAAAGAGAGATAGAGTAAACCAATAAAAGCGCGAATCAATGATCTTGCTCCCGCTTTCACTGAAAAAAATCCGCCTACTATTATGGTTATCGCACCAATAATCAGCAAGATGATTCCTGTCTTATAAAAGAATTCAATTTCAATACCCGTTTGATACATCCAAAAACATAATCCCCAGCCTCCTAATAATAAACCTGTTTTGAAAAGGATATGAAGCGCTGCGTAATTGGGTAATATTTTTTGATTGAGGCGGTGATATTCAATCCAGCATCCGGCATGAATAACAGAGAATAGCACAAAGAAACTCCATTCATTCCACAACAATCCCAGTAACATAATCCCAACAAAAAACAATGCTGTGATCGCGCGGGTGCGAAAAACCGGCCAATTCATACTCATGCAGAATCACTTTGATCTTCCGTAATAGCAATACTGTCTATAGCAACTTTCGTTCTTGAAATTTCCTTCAAATACCGGAACAAAAAAATGACAAGTATCAGACTGATCAATCCCGCCCAAAGAGGAGCCGAGTCGCCCACCTCGGTATCGATGGGTTTCCCCTGCAGAGTTTGTCCGTACAGCACGGTTACCATCAGCGCATTATTGAAAAAGTGCGCAGCGATACTATACCAAAGATTACCCGTATAATAAAAGATCCCTCCCAGCATCATACCGAGTGCCACTCGTGGTAAAAATCCATACCAGGAAAAATGAATGGCGCTGAAAATAAAAGAAGTGATTGTGATCACGAGCCAAGGATGTACAAACCATCTTCTGAATATTTGTTGCATCGATCCGCGAAAAAAAGTTTCTTCAACAATGGCGGGCGTAAGTGCAATCACCACTAAGGCAACCATGTAATCAATAGGGGACTTAAAGACAGCAATCTTTTTGATCTGCTCCATATAATCGGATTCCATGGAATCGAATATTTTTTTAAGAGACGGAGAGATCGGTATCCATTTGTTTACTTCGGCAAGAAAACCAACAAGCGGTAATACCGAGAGCATAATAGCAATCGAAATGAAAACGCGCTTGACTTTTAAGGATGATTGAAAACCTAATTCTTGTAGTGGTTTACCTCTTCGCAAATTTGCGGCCATAAAGGCGGGTAAAAAAAACATGAAGATGGTAGATACAACCTGTATCACCATAAAAGCATTTAGGTTTTCCGGTTTTAACAGGTCAGTCTGAATCGTTAATACTGATTTTCCTGTCATGATCAACCAAATGATGATACTTACAAATGCAGAGGCAACCATTCCGCAGATCCAGAATAAAATAAGATAAAAAAGTTCTTTGGAAGGCTTGGGTTCAGGTCTTTCGTAATACTCGGTCATAAAACTGGTTGAAACTGTCTAATTTTGTGAGCTATTAACATGGTAAAGATAGGCAACATAACGCTTCCTGAATTCCCTTTATTACTCGCTCCGATGGAAGATGTGAGCGACCCTCCTTTTCGTGCGGTTTGTAAAGACAACGGTGCGGATCTTATGTTCAGTGAGTTTATTTCGAGTGAAGGATTAATAAGAGATGCGATTAAGAGTCGCCAGAAGCTGGATTTTGAAGAGGAGGAAAGACCTTTCGGTATTCAGATTTTTGGGGGAGATGAAGAGGCGCTAGGATTAAGTGCTAGGATCTGTGAAACAGTGCAGCCGGATTTGGTGGATATTAATTTTGGATGCCCAGTAAAAAAAGTGGCGATGAAAGGTGCGGGAGCGGGCGTTTTAAAGGATGTTGATCTGATGGTTCGGTTAACCGAGGCCGTTGTGAAATCAACTACACTGCCGGTTACTGTTAAAACAAGATTGGGGTGGGATGATAACTCAAAGAATATTGAAGAGGTAGCGGAAAGATTGCAGGATGTGGGGGTAAAAGCCTTAAGTATCCATGGCCGTACGCGTGCACAAATGTATAAGGGGGAGGCCGACTGGACGCTGATCGGAAAAGTTAAGAACAATCCGCGTATACAGATACCTATTTTTGGAAACGGAGATATTAACTCACCGGAAAAAGCGTTGTTATATAAAAACAGATATGGAGTGGATGGGGTTATGATCGGAAGGGCTGCTATTGGCTATCCGTGGATATTTAACGAGATCAAACATTTTCTGCAAACCGGCAATCATCTTCCTCCACCCACCATCGAACAAAGAGTAGAAGTGTGCAGAAAACATTTGCATAAGTCTTACATATGGAAGGGTCCGCGCATTGGTATTTTTGAGATGCGCCGTCATTATGCCAACTATCTGAAAGGCATGCCGAATATTAAAGAATACCGAAGCAAGCTGGTTACTTTAGAGCAGCTCGAAGAAATCGATGCGGTGCTCGATGAGATCCTACGCAATTTTAAAGGATTCGAATTTGCTCCTACCCCCATCGATCTTCCTGATTATCATGTAAACTGTCCGGTGAACTAGGGTTGAGGGTTGTAAGTTGGGTTAATCTTATAACCTCTTTTTGTTTTTGACCTTTGACTTTTGAGTTTTTCTTAAGATGTTTCGCTCACGCTCAACATGACATTCTTGGTATTTTTTAATAGGCACCTTTACATGAAATTTTCACTCATCAAAAAGATTGCGGAGTGAATCATTTTCTTTGCATAAAGAAACAAAGAATAGTTTACTACTTTTAGTAACAAGCTAAACCAGAAGCAGACCATGATACAGGAGACAGATTATCAATTCGCCAGATTCTTTCCCGATAAAGCGATCCAGCCATTCGCTTTTTTGTTGTCTCAAAAAATGAGAGAGGGACATATCTGTATACCTGTTACAAAGGATGCGAAAGAGACTGAACTAGGAGAGATTTCATTATCAAATCTTCAAAAAGTAAACAACCGATTTTTAGCTTTCACAGACGCCAATGTTCCCTTTGTTTTTCACGAGCCTTATTTATATCTCCAGCGATATTATCGTTATGAAACACAGGTGATCGAATGGATCAAAGATCGCTTGCAGATCAGTGCAGATAAAAAAGAATATTATAAAACTTTACTCGAGCCGTGCAGGGCATTGATTGCTGCACAGACGGCCGACTATTCACTGGAGGGATTGACAGACGAAGAAAAAACAGACTGGCAGCTTATCGCAGTCATTCGTTCGCTGATGAATGAATTTAGTATTATCACCGGCGGACCGGGAACAGGAAAAACAACAACGCTTTCCAAGTTGCTGCGAATCCTATATACTATTAATATCAACAGTACGGTTGCGCTTGCTGCCCCTACAGGCAAGGCGTCTATGCGTATGCTGGAGTCGCTTCGAGACAAATCGAAATCGTTCCCCAAAGAGATCCTTGAAAAAATTAAAGCACTAAAGCCGTACACCCTACATCGTCTGTTGGTAAATCAGCCAAATTCAATTCATTTCAAACACAATAAAGAAAACCCGCTCCCCTTCGATTGGTTGATCATAGATGAAGCTTCCATGATCGACCTGCCAATATTTGCTAAACTATTATCTGCCTGCGGACCATCCACCCGACTTTTATTGTTGGGCGACAAAGATCAACTTGCCTCTGTAGAAGCAGGAAGTTTATTCGGAGATCTTTGTACAGCAGCAGGCGAACTGAATCGCTTTTCAGCTGAAGACCGGATGTGGATGAATGGTTTTGTGCCGGACGCTTCCCGCCAAATAACTGAAAAACATACAACAGATAAAAACTTGCTTCTTGCCAATTGTATTACCGAACTCAGACTCAGTCATCGTTTCAAACAACAGGGGGAGATCGGACAATTGAGTCAGGCCATCATTGGTGCCAACGAAGAACAGGTGATTCAACTCCTTACAGCAGAAAAGGACAGGAACATTCATCGGATCGATCATAATAATGAACAGGCTTTCAATGAATTCATTAGAGGCTATGTTGATTTTCTGGAAGAACCCGATATCGAAAAGGCATTGAAAAAACTCAACCTGCTTCGTGTACTTGTTACCGTTAGAGAAGGAGAATGCGGACTCTATGCCATCAACCGCAAAATTGAAAAAGCATTGCATGCACTACGACCCGAGTTGATAAGACCCGTTGCCGGCTTCTATCACAACCGACCGATCATCATCACAAAAAATAATTATGAAATTGATCTTTTTAACGGAGATGTTGGTATCGTAAGGATGGATCCACAGTCGAATAAAATGCGCGTTTGGTTTGAGGCAGGTGAAGGACAGGCGGGTCCCCGCGCAGTAAGCCCGGCTTCACTGGGCGATTGCGAAACGGTTTTTGCTATGACCATTCACAAAAGCCAGGGATCTGAATTCAAAAAAGTAATGGTGGTATTGCCTGATACGGATGATAATCCCTTATTGACGCGCGAGTTGTTATATACCGGTATTACGCGTGCCATTGAATCGGGTATTATTCGGGGTAGTGAAGAATGTTTGAAGGCCGGCATAAATAAACAAGTGGAACGCATATCAGGAATTCAGAAAAGAATGAGGCAAGGATCATAAAACTATTTTTATACATGCAATTATTTGTTTCCATATCGTTAGATGCTTTATCTGAAAAACTCACGCAAGATCTGAGATCAGAAAAGCTCGGTGTTTTTGAAAATCAGTGGATCATCACCCAAACAGAGGGGACCAATAAAAGACTACGACAACAGATCGCAGACAAAGTGGGTATTGCTGCCAATATCCGTTTTGTCAACATGAAAGATATCCTCTTAAAATTATATTATCTGCTTTGTCCGGGCGCACCCGTATTAATAGACAGAGAGCGTATGATGTGGGCGATCTATGTGTCCTTAAAAGAGGATGGATTTATGCAGCGCTATCCACAGATTGCTGCTTATTACGAAAACAATGAAACACATCGTGCAGCACTGGCAATGGAGATGGCAGATCTTTTTGATCAATACCAGATATACCGGCATCAAAAGATCACAGATTGGAAAAAAGCTGTTCAGGAGTCCGATGCAGATCTTAGTTGGCAGGCTTATCTGTGGGATCAAATGAGAAATAAGCTTGGCAAAGATTATGCGGATCAAATAGATGTGTCTACCAGCCTTATCGAAAAAATAAATGATCCCAATTCCGAAGACATTATCAGAAAAGCGTTGCCGCAGTTAAGATTTTTTGGTCTGGCAATCGTTACGCCCTACTATCTTGAGATCTTCTCTGCTTTGGCAAAGGTCATTGAAGTAAAGTTTTATATTCTGAACCCGTCTCCCGAACATCTTTGGATGGATGATGTATCTGATAAAAAGATCGCCACCCTTCGCAACAGACCCGACTTGTTGGAATTAAGAACAGAAGGAAATGAATTACTCATCAACTGGGGAGAGGTGTTGAGTGAAAGCTATAAACTTTTGTTCAGCCATGATGATTATGCCAATGTATATGAAGTGATAGACGAACCCGCTTCAACACCTCAAAAAGAAACGCTGCTCGGAAGAATTCAGTCAGAAATACACAATAATATTTCCAATGCCAACCGAACAGAAATCCCGGAAAACTTATTGAAAGATTCTTCGCTTCACATCGTTGGTTGTTATACTCCGGTAAGAGAAGTGGAGGTTTTGTACAATTATCTCATCGATATTTTTAAAGATGATTCTGCGATGGGCGCAAGAGATGTTGCAGTGATGGTCAGTGATATCAATCTTTATGCTCCTTATATACGCGCGGTATTTGACAATGCGCCGGTTCATATTCCCTATGTTATTTCAGACGAATCTGTTGCGCAGGGAAATACGCTTTTCACTGCACTTCAGGATATTCTCAATGTCAATCCCGAAACCTTCAAGTCGGAGGAGGTACTGTCTCTGCTGGATTCTCCCTATATAAGAAAACGATTTGGTTTTTCAGATATCACAGATGTTCGCAGGGCTGTGAGAGCGGCAGGAATTTATTACGGACACAGTGCTTTAACACCAGCATCAGCAGACCCCGCAACCGAAACATGGATGGTAAGTTGGAATTACGGATTGAAGAAGATTATCTATGGTTTGTGTATGAGTGGAGAGGAGCTCTATGATGATGGAGAACAACAACTTTATCCGCTTGACACGGCAGAGGGTTCATCTATGTCGGACCGAATCAGAATATATCAGTTCATTCAGTCTTTGATACGGTTGATGGAGAACAGAATGCAGGATCGTAGCATCAGTGAGTGGGCTGCTTATCTGGGAGAGATCATGAGAGAGATGATCCTTGATGAGGAAGAGGATGATGATGATTTTCCCAGATTTGCCAATTTGCTCGAGTCGATCAGTGCCATGACTGAGATCGTGAACGAACCGATTAGCTATCGGGTATTTCGTCAGGTATTTTTGAGTAAGCTGGAACAGGAAAGTCGTTCGGGTCTTTATGGCGGAAAGGGCGTCAACTTTTCTTCGATGGTTCCGATGCGCAGCATTCCTTACAAGATCATTGCGATGCTGGGAATGGATTTTGATAAATTTCCAAGACAGGACAGTATTTTAAGTTTTAGTCTGTTGAATAAGGGAGAGCGCCTCTCGGGAGATCGTAGTATCTACCGAAATGATAAACATCTTTTTCTTGAAACTTTGCTCGCCGCACGCGAAAGACTGTATATAAGTTATTTATCAGGCAATGCACAAAAGGGCAACGAACAACCTCCTTCTGCTATTTTGGATGAATTGCTGGACTATATTGGATTGAAAACGAATGACCCTGAATCTTTCAAGAAAAATAAAATCCAAAAACATCCACTTCATTTGTTCAGCACCAAATACAGAGAACAGGAATTAGGTCTTTCTCCGAATTATCTTGGAAATACACTTCTCAGCGATAAAGTATTTGATCTGAATGATGCACAGCAACAAGATCAACCGGACTTTACGGAAGTTTCATTAGAACAGATTGCCAACTTCTTCAATCATCCGGTGAAATATTATTTCAACAGGATGTTAGGGATATATTACAGAAGTGAAGATGAGCGACTCTCCGATACTGAAATATTTGAGCCCGATCCATTACAAAAGTGGTCTATAAAAGAGGATTTTATTAAAGATGATCCTGATATAGACACCTATATTCTGCAAAAAAAATTGAAAGGTCAATTGCCTTTAGCCACAGCAGGATATGTATGGACAGAGAACATAAAACAAGAGGTGGAACCATTTGCTCTTTTATTCCGCCAGATTATTAATGGAGAAACACCGGGAAAGATCAGGATCGATCATACAATCAGCGGCACTAAGATCACAGGAAACATTGAGGTGTATGGAAACAAATATGTTTGTTATTCCAATTCTAAAACACCGTTAAAGCGTGTTATGGCATATTGGGTTCGCTATCTCTTTGCCCGTGCTCAGGGATACGGAGCGCTTGATTTTTACTTTCTGTTTAACGACATCCAAAAAAATCCAACGGGCCTTTATATACCAGCTGATCTAATCACAGAAACACAGGCAAGACAAATAACCGACCGCTTACTACTTTATTTTAAAGAAGGACATCTTCGTTTATTTCCCTTTTATCCTTTATTCGCAATTTACTATTATGCACCGCAAGATAGCAGCGGTACACCCGGGAGAATCCTGTATGCAGAAGTATTAAAAAAAGTATACGAGACCACAGATCATTCGGAGAAACATAAAGAAGGCAATACAATATTTAACGATGGAGGATATCTTCAAAAGGCCATTGAGACCAAGCGTGAATCACAGAGTTTGTTTGCGCCCGATTCTGTTTCAATGATGAATTATTTCACAGGGGAATTGATGGATATCTTATTTGACGCAAATCCGGAATTATTTAAATTAAAATAACACACAAATTATCAGCTATATGCCGCCTGTTATTCATGACGATTTTGATACCGAAAAAGTGTTATTACAGGAAATCAACCTGATCGAGGCCAGCGCGGGAACAGGTAAAACCTATTCGATTGCCATTCTGGTTTTAAGATTGATCCTGGAAAAGGACATTCCGATAGAGAAGATCTTGATGGTAACATTTACCCGCGATGCGGCCGCAGAAATGGAGCTTCGTGTCCGCGCATTTATTCGGGTAGCCTTGGTGTATGCGCGCACCGGAAAGATAGAAGACACAACGATCAAAAAGATCGTTGATGATTTTTCAGATAATGAAAAAGCCATAGAGCGCCTGCAAAAAGCGCTGCAGTCTTTTGATAAGGCCTCCATCTTTACGATACATGGATTTTGTGCCCGTATCCTGAAAGAGTTTTCATTCGAGTGCGGACAAAGATTCAAGGCTGCTGCTATGGAACCGGATGTGCTGGAAGAGTTGACACTCGATGCTTTTAATCAGGCATGGAGAGAAAAAGTAACCACCTTGTCTGTGGATACATTCAGGATGTTGTTAGAATATCAATGTAACAGAGAAAAAATGCTTGGGCTGGTAGAAGGGCATTTAATGGGAAAGAGGATATATATTCCCGACGATATGAGAGGAGGTTTTGATCTTGTGAGAGAATGTCAGCAAGAGATTGCGCTTAAAGAACAGGAATTACGAGATGAAATTGAGGAAAACTTTGATATATGGGCCGAGAATGCTGACCAGCTTACAGGATACGCAAAAACACAACTAGCCCCCCTTCTAAGGGCTCGAGATATTGATAAGTTATATGATAAGATATTGAAATCTTATACTACTAAATATATTAAAGATACTTTAGGCCCCGCTGTAGTTGAAATAGCAGAAAAGCTTGATGAAGAACAAGAAAGGCTAGGCCAACTCATTATATCGGGGTTTAATGAGATCGCCATTGAGTGTGCAGAATATGTCGAATCAAGATTAGTTGATGCACGAGCCAGAGAGGGTCAGGTAACCTTTGACGATATGATTGCCGGACTTCACAGAGCCGTATGTGGTACAACCGGAGAAGATGCATCACAGAATAATTTAGTTCAAATATTAAGAGAAAGATATTCGGCTGTATTTATCGATGAGTTTCAGGATACAGATAAGATGCAGTATGAAATTTTTTCAACGATATTTTCTGCAAGTGAAACAAAAAGTCGTGTTGTTATTTTTTATATCGGTGATCCTAAACAGTCCATTTATGCCTTTCGAAAGGCCGATCTTCAAACCTATTTCCGTGCTGCTGAAGAGGTAGACCATATTTACCGCATGAACATTAATTATCGGTCTTCAGAAAATTATATTCATGCCATGAATGCGTTTTTCTGCGCTGATGAATCACTGGATGTTTTTCTTTGGGAGCAAATGATCTATTATCCCGTGGAGGCGCCGGTTGAAAAAAAGAAAACCGGGGGTCTGTTGTTCGACAATACTTTGCTTGCACCACTTCGTATCATGGGCTGCAGTAACAAAGAAACTATTAATTTATCTGTTGCAAATTTGGTTCAGCAGCTACTATTGGACCCGCGCTTTGCCATTCGGAAAGAGCAAAATGAATCCCGGATCCGTGCCGGTCAGATTGGTATATTGGTTCGTAGCAGCACTCAGGGTCGAACGATCAGAAAACTACTCACAAAAAAAGGCATCCCTTCGGTAACAGTTAGTGATGAAAAAATCTTTCAATCCGCTGAAGCCAATGAGATGTTGCATATTCTGGAAGCGGTTGAAAATATAAAGATCGGCAATATCTATCGCGCTATGGTTACGACCATTGCCGGATTTGACTGGCATGAGTTAGTGATGCTGGATAAAGATCAGCTGCTTCAGCAGTTTAGGTCTTATCAGGAATTATGGATAAACAAAGGGGTATATATTTTTTTAAGACAATTTCTTACGGATGTAGAGCTGCTAAAAAGAAAGTTAGAGGGAAAAATAAAAAATGCCGACCGAAAACTATCTGATGTGTTTCAGCTGATGGAAATTCTTCATGAGGCAGAAACTGATAAAAACTACACAACACAGGAAACGATCTTCTGGTTGAAAAAAGCTATAGAAGGAGAATCTACATCGGAAGACCAGTATTTACAAAGGATAGAAAGTGATGACCAGGCGGTGAAGATCATAACGATACATAGCGCCAAAGGGCTTGAATATGATATTGTGATCGCCCCATCTCTAGACATGGAAAGCATAAAAAAGATCCCTACGACACAATTTTATTATGAAGGCAGTTATTATACTGCAGATAAGGACTTGCTAGGAGGTGTTGCTCAGGCTGATCTTAAAGCCGCTTCCGAACTTCAGGAAAAACAGGAGAACATGCGCTTGTTATATGTAGCGCTTACCCGAGCAAAATATCATTGTTATATCATGTCCAACTATGGTGTCAAAACAATTTCTTCATTACGCCATCTTCTCGTCCCTTTCCTTACTTTGAATCAACCAACAGAGCTCATCCGAACCATCAACATAGATTCGAAAAATAAATTATTTGAAGATCATGTAAATCAAGATCCCAACCCACCCGAATTGCAGCAGCAGCCACCGGTTACAGAAATTCCTGTTCCGCCCGAGTCTTATGAATTTACAGAGATCCCGGATATCCGATTGCCCGACAGATATTGGCAGAAGACCAGTTACAGCGGACTAAACCCGCCCCATGAAACCTTGATACGCATTAAAACAGAGGCAGGAGAAGATGCATACGATCAGTTTGTTTTCAGACAAATAAGATCGGGTGCACAGGCCGGTAATTTTTTACATGAATTGTTAGAAAGGATAGATTTTTCTGATAATACAAGGTGGTTGTCAAAGGCAATTGGCATGATCAATCGATATCCCGGCATAATTAAAACGGAAGAGCCAGAACAAAAGATTCTGCAACTGCTTGATCACATTGTGCATACAACATTACAGGATGGTGAAAAAATATTTACGCTTAATGATGTAGGCTTTCCGTCCCGCATTCAGGAGATGGAGTTTGATATGCCACTTACAGATGTTGATCTGAAAAAATTTCCTGAATCACTGGAAGACGGCAGCATTCCTTTACGCATCAGAAAAGAAGGAGGACTAACCGGAATCCTCAATGGGAAAATAGACCTTTTCTTTGAGCATGGAGGAAGATATTATCTGCTCGACTGGAAATCGAATCATCTGGGAAATCAGCCGGAGGCGTATCATACAGAGGCATTGGCATCAGCTATGGAAGAGCACAATTATTATTTGCAGTATTATTTGTATTGTCTTGCTGCTTGTCGCTATTTGAAGCAGCGACTTCCCGGCTTTGATTATGAAAAACATTTTGGAGGGGTATATTATTTGTTTGTGAGAGGAATGCGTTCAGGAACTTCTTATGGTATTTATCGTCACCGACCTTTATTAACGGATTTGATTGAGTTAGACCGCTTACTTTTACTTCAGCAACCCAGATAAATTTAAATGACCCATGTTGACAGAAAGAGATGATATATACTATATGCAGCAGGCATTGAAAGAGGCACATCTTGCTTTTGAAAAAGGGGAGGTGCCTGTGGGTGCTGTTGTGGTGGTCGGCGGACAGATCATTGGTCGCGGACACAATCAGGTGGAATTACTGAAAGATCCTACCGCACATGCAGAAATGATTGCTTTAACAGCGGCATTTAATTATGTGGGAGCCAAATATCTTCCAGAGGCTACGCTCTATGTAACGGTTGAGCCTTGCGTGATGTGTGCCGGTGCGCTTTACTGGAGTAAGATTGGAACAATTGTGTGGGGTACTGATGATGAAAAAAATGGCCACAGAAGAATTTCAAAAATATCCCCCTTTCACCCTAAGGCACAAGTCCGCAGCGGTGTATTACAGGAGCCCTGCGCCCGGCTCATGAAGGAATTTTTTCAGGCGAGAAGATGAGGGAGGAGGTGAGTTTGTAAAGTTCATAAAGTTTTTAAAGTTGGAAAGAGAGAAAAGAGATTAGAGTTATAAGCATCTCATCATAGCTAGGGGTTTAAACCCCTAGCTATGTAGGGTACAATCTTTCTACTTTATGAACTTGATAAACTTTTTACTAAAATTTTTATCATTTGTATTGCTAAATATTTTAGTTTTATGCAAAATATTTTTATGGAGGAGTTATTTTTCGGCGCGGCCTATAAAGGCACCAAGACATTTACACAGCAGGAGGTTCGCACGGCTAATGCTACAGGCTTTGGGGCCGCAGCAGATGATTATGCAGATAAGGGGATCGATCTGAATGAACAGTTGATCCATAATAAGCCGGCTACTTTTTTCTTTCGGATGAAAGGAGACGCGATGACAGAGGTGGGCATCTTTGAGGGAGATATTTTGATTGTGGATAGGTCCGTAAAATTATCTAATGGCAAGATCATTGTGGCCATCCTTAACGGAGAGTTGCTCGTGCGTCGCTATCATCAAAATTTTACTTCTTCATTTTTAGTGCCGGCTAACAACAGATATAAACCGATTAATTTATCTGAGTTCAGTGATTTTAAGATCTGGGGTGTCGTTCGCTATGCCATTCATGCTTTATAAATATGACAGCGATTGTTGATTGTAATAGTTTTTATTGTTCCTGCGAGCAGTTGTTTCTGCCGGCATTAAAAGGAAAACCCGTTGTGGTCTTAAGTAATAATGATGGATGTATTGTGTCTCGAACGGATGAAGCCAAGGCATTGGGGATTGCAATGGGCGAGCCATATTTTCAGAATAAAGAGAAGATCCTTCAAAATAAGGTTGCTGTTTTTTCCAGTAATTATCATTTGTATGGAGATATGAGTAGAAGAGTAATGGACACCCTGCGTTTGCTGGCCGGCATCAAAGAGGTGGAGGTATATTCGGTAGATGAGGCCTTTGTAGATCTTCGTCATATTTCCCCATCCGCTTTATATTCCTTTGCAGAAAAAATCCGTAGTGCAACCGAGCAATGGACGGGCATTCCGGTTTCTATTGGCGTGGCCGCTACAAAAGTATTGAGTAAAGTTGCAAACCGCATCGCGAAAAAAAATAAAAAACAAACAGGGTGTGTGATGGTCCTGCAGACTCCAGAAGAAATTAAAAAAGCACTTGAACAAACACCGGTTGAAGATATATGGGGTGTAGGCAGAAGATATGCGTATATGCTGAGAGAAATGTATGGCATTGAAACAGCGTATCAGTTGAGTCAGATGAATGAAGGCTGGGCACAAAAAAATATGGGCGGTGTTGTAGGACAAAGATTGATCCGCGAGCTGAATGGAGTATCCTGTATTGGATTGAAAGATCCCTTGGAAAAGAAAAAGATGATTGCGACCACCCGCATGTTTGGCCGCCAGGTTACTACCTTACCTGAAATAAAAGAAGCTGTAGCTACCTATGTAACAAGAGCCGCGGAAAAACTTCGTAGACAGTATAGTGCGGCGGGTAGTATGGATGTTTTTGTCGTTTGGCGGCCGACGGTATCTCGCCATACCGAGTATAGAACAGAGTCTGCGCACAGACAGATATTATTGCCTGTTGCAACAGCCGACACCCAACAAATAATCGGTTATTCTATGCCGTTAGTAGAATCTTTATTTGAAGAAGGCCGGCATTATATTAAAGCCGGTGTTATATTGGGGGGTATCGTTCCGGATGATTCCATACAGGGCAATTTATTTTATGCAGAAAATAACTTTATTCGTAAAGAGTTATTAAAAGCGATTGATAATATCAATTTCGGAATGCGTGAGGATATGATCAAATATGGGGCAACGGGATTGGCTCGTAACTGGAAAATGAGAAAAGAGCATCGGAGCAAAAGGTATACAACCCACTGGGGAGAAATTTTTGAAGTTCGTTAAAACAAAAGAAAGCTAAATAAATGGACGAGACGAATGATCCAAAAAAACAGCAAATGAAGGAAATCATTTGCTGTACGGAGGTGTTTTTATAATATATTCAGTGATAACGTATATAAACAAGCTGCAAATTACTTGATGTAAATGATTATTTCCGTAGCCAAGTATAGCCAAGTTGAGTGATTTTTAATCGTCTCAATCTATGCTTTCGGCAATGTAAATATGAATTGAGATCCTTTTCCCACGGTACTGTGAATACTAAAGCTGCCTTTGTTTTGATGGATAAAACTCTTGCACAATTTCAGGCCCAGCCCCGACCCTCTTTCATTGGACGTTCCGGGCGTAGAATGATATTCATTATCTGATAACACAATGGCAAGATATTCATCCGAAATACCGATGCCGGTATCTTGTACTGTTACCTCTATATTTTCCCTATTTTCTTTACATGATATATTGATACTTCCTTTTTCGGTAAACTTAATTGCATTATTCAACAGATTACGTGTGATGATCTTAACCATTTCCTCATCTGCATTTACATAATGATCACTACTGTAATTGGTAATAATCTCAATTCCTTTTTGTATGGAAGAGCTCGATGTGGATGCTGCCGAGCCTCCGGCGCGGGTTGTGGTGAATTC
>CAZZJD010000001.1:0-24119 GCA_964654305.1 uncultured Chitinophagaceae bacterium | reverse complement strand
GTGAGATCGTATCCCAAAGCGCCCAGATCTACGTGCAAACGCGTTCCTTTTACAACGCCCAACTCCTGTAATTTTTTTATACGAACGTGGATAGTTCCCCCAGATACGAATAGTTTTTTACCCAAATCTGCATAGGAGATTTGTGCATCTTCCATCATGGCGGAAATAATCTGGTAGTCTAATTTGTCAAGATTTAATTTTGCTCCCATAAGCCTGTGTTTGGTTAGAAATATTTAATGAATACCTAAATATAGGTAGATTTTTTCTAAACTTTAAAAAAAATTATTAATTTTTTTGCAAAGAAATGGTTATTTATATAGATTTGCATCATAATTGTTCTTTTACACTGTGGGGTGATGAAATTTTTGGCAGACATGCCCTCTCGTCTCGAGGGTGGGGAATCCAGGACAAACGCAACATAGAGCCGACGTTACTTTTGGTAAGGCCGACCAGGGTTGACCACTATTCTTTGTGTTGTAGCTAACTGCCCCGTGGAGGTTCGACTCCTCCCCCTACAGCAATAAAAAGCCCATAACTGATTTATTTTGAATTGGTTATGGGCTTTTTTGTTTTTAGTCAGTTTCACTAAAAGTTTCACTAAACGGATAGTGGAACTTTTTTTGGAGGGGGTGGGAAAAGGTTTCACTAAAAAGGATATCGATAAACCGCTGTTGAATATATTTTTAAAAGAGCAACCTTGCAATCCGGACTGATAGTTATAGGAATAAATTATTTTAGAGAAAACTTAATTATTGCGTTTAGCATTCTGAAATTGATCTACTTGGTGCAAAAGGTTAATCTGTGAGTTGCCTCTTTAAGTGAGTTGGCGGCAATGCTTAGGGGTAGTACTAACATAAATTGACAGAACATGATTGGAAAGTTACTTAACAACCTTGACAGAAAATATGCGTTCGGTCTTTTGACTGGACTTGTATTCGGATTGCTTTCTGTTTACACCGACTTTTTTAGAAGTACAAGTCCACAAATTCAGTTTGATATTTTAAGCAATACTACAGTAGTTGATTTGAAAGAGAACATTGGCAAAATAGACATCCTTTATGATAGCACGAATATACTTTCAAAGAAGCAAACACTTAGTTTGATTACCTTAAAAATTACAAACAATGGAAATTCCGATGTTCTAAAAAATTTCTACGACATTCATTTCCCATTGGGATTTAAAATTGATAGAGGAACACTTTTAGAGAAGCCGACTCTAATTCAGTCAAGCAACAACTACATAAGACAAAGTATTGGATTGACTTCAAAAAACCAAAACGAGATAAATTTCACTGACTTCATTTTTGAAAGAGATGAGTTCTTTATTCTTAAAATTCTTGTTCTTCACAAAGTAGATGAACAACCTGAAATTATTCCTGAAGGTAAGGTGGCTGGAGTGAAACAAATCAGTGTAACGAAATCATATTTAAGTAAAGAGACAAAGACCTTTTGGCAAAGAGTTTTTGATGGAAGTGTTTTAACTCATGTAACAAGATTTTTTACTTACCTGTTTAGTTTTGTATTGTTTGCTTTGGTAATTGTACTTCCAATTTCATTTGTAAGCGACAGCATTGCCAAGAAGAAACGAAAAAGAAAATTGAAAGAGTTCAGAATTCATTTAAAACGAGAATTTACGAACCCAGAAATATTTCTAACAGAGTTCTTTCTTGACAACGGTATTGATGCTTTGAAAAGATTCAAAAAAATTGCTTCGCAGTATCAGAGATACAGGAGAGTTTTTGAAGTTATCAATCCAAACCTTGAACCGCGACTTATGCTAAAGCATTCTGAACTAAGACCGTATGAGAGGGCGACAATCGAGTTAATAAATGCACTAAAGGAAAATCAATATGTAATTGTTCATGATGATAAACTTAATTTCAGGGATAATCTTGACAATTTTCTAAATCAATTTATCAGCTTCGTAGAAACAGAATGATGAAACTCGACACGATACATATTCGGACAAACGTTAACTCAGCCGCCAACATGGGTTTTGCGTCAGGCGGAGTGAAGTGCTTAAATTCAAGTTCAGTTTTCCAATTGGGCAGGTTGACAATTTTGTACTTCGAAAACCGCCCGAACGCAAAGCCCTAAAACGTTAGCAGTAATTTTAACGACATGAACAAGATTTCAATATTGTTTGCCAAATTAGGTGGACTTCAAAAAAACTTCAAGGCACTCGACTGGGGTAGGCTTGCTCGTGCCACTGGGTCAAGAATTGGCCATTTAATTTCACAGTATGACCAGCACCGAAGGGAATTGATTCAGTTACTTCCTGAACTATATGAAGACATGCCGCTAATTCCTTTACCACAGCCAATTGGTAAAACTGACAATGGAGACAATCTTTATCAGTTTTCTAATGTTGTTCCTATTGTTGAAAACATCGATTATATCCTTGAAGTCCGTTCCAATTATAGAATTGGAGAAAAACAAGAGGAAACTGAAAAAGCACATAGAGTTTTCATTACTCATGGACGTAGCAAAGAATGGTATAAAGTTCAAAGCTACTTAGAGAAAGATTTAGCTTATCCGACATTAGAGCTTGCTCAAGAAGCTAATCTCGGCAGGACAGTGCTACAAAAGTTGTCAGAGGAATCAGATAAATGTACGTGTGCAATTATTGTAATGACAGGTGATGATATCATTGGTGATGAGAAACGCGCAAGGGAGAATGTGATGCATGAAATAGGTTTCTTTGAAGGAAGGTACGGACTTCAGAACAAAATTCTGCTTCACGAAGAAGGTGTGAATATACCAAGTAACATTCATGGGCTTGTCTACATTTCGTTTCCAAAAGATACAGTTGAAGCAACATTCGGAGGAATTCAACGTGAATTAAAAATAATTATTCAATAATATGGCAAAGCATACAATTAACGACTTCGAAATTGGTGATGAAGTTTTTCACCGAAGCAACCCAATAATGATAATGATTGTGGTGGAAATCGATAAAGAAGGAAATGATATTTCATGCAGGTGGATGGACACAAAAGGTGTGACACATGTTGAAGAATTCTTACCGCAAGAATTAGGCAAACATAGTCCAGGCCCAACCGGAGGAATCTATTTGGGATAAAACTACTGCTAACAACTAAGCTATGGTTGCCCCGATTTGTCGGGGGACAATGAAAGCGCTGTTAAACGGAACCTTCCATATGGAGTTATCGATTTGATTTTGTGGGGCATTATTGCCGGCGAACACACCGGCATTTCATCGGGACTGATAATAAAATGTTTTTCAAGGCTGATATGCAAAATGCAAAGTCTCCGCCGCCTCTGCCAACAGGTTGTACGTTTAACAACCAATCCTTCGGATGTCTTATGGAGATGTATAAGCGCAGACCCCGGATTAGATGATCAGACAGCGGGAGATATCTGTCTTTGTTACCTTTCCCCTGAACAACACGTAGTTGTTTACGATCAAAATCAAGGTCTTGTATTCTGACGTTACGCACTTCAGCGCACCGAAGTCCGCAACTGTACAATAATGCAACAAGCATCTTATGCTTAAGCAGGGTGGCTGATTTGAGCATATTCCAAACATCTTCTTTGCTTAAAACAACCGGAAGTTTTTTGTCGCTTTTGATCTCCGGGAGATGAAGAAAGCTATAGGCTAATCCTTCCGTCTTCAGCAAAAAGCGCAAGCCATAAACAGTGTGTTTGAAATGGTTTGAGATGGGGTCTTTACTCGTTGTTGAAGTTCAAACAGATAATCTTTGAACTGCTCCGGATGGAGTTTCGTAGGTAGGCTTTGAAAATGAAGTGCCATTGCAGCGATGTGCATCGAGTAGCACTCAAATGTTTTTTGGCTTCGCATCAAAACGCTGATATTTCGCCGGAAACGGGATAATAATTGATTGAAGCCTGTTACTTCATTGCATGCTCTGTGAAGAAACTTATTTACCCTAAGTTCCTCCGGTAATTTTTTTTGTCATGATGATAGTTTTTTATCTTCACGAAGTAAATAAATATATGGTAATAGCTACCGAAGGTTTAGTTCAACATGCGTTTGGCTCAATGGCGGGTTCATTGGATAATTGAATATTCTACTTCGCATCAGCTTTTGTGGTGTATTGACAGTTTTGTGCTCCGAAATCCGCCACTGCGACAAGAGCCAAAACGTTTTTGGGCAGGCTAAAAAACGACACAAATAGAAAATGAAGGAAATAAAAACAAGTAAAGACGGGATTGACTACATGAATGCGGTTCTTTTTGAAAAGCCGTTAACAGTTACTCGTGCTATGCTTTGGAAAATAAGACATAACAATTCTGAAAATGACGAAATTGCTGTAAAAGTTGGAAGATATAAAAAGAAAAAAGGTCCATTCAACCTCACTTTTGAAGAACTTGAAAATTCAATACCTAAAAGCGAATTAACACTCAAAGGCGAAGAGTTTGACGCATTGATAGATTTTATTGAAAGTCATTTCAAACCATTTGAAGAAGGTGTTAAGAAGTTCATTCCACTTGACGAGCAATTTAGGGCTGACAACCTTGCTCATTTGCAAGCATTTTTTAATCACCCTGAAAAGCAAGAGCTTGTTGACTTTGTATTAGGACATGATATTATACCCAATGAGCTATTTGTTGCATTTAATCAATTGTCGAAAATAAGAGCAGTTGACAAATTTGAAGAAATGCTTGAAGATGATTTAACTGAACATGAATGGCAAAAATGGTTTCAAGAAAACAGTTGGGTATTAGGAACTGAGTATGTGAAAATCTTAGATGAAAGAAGTATTGACACCCAAAACATTACAGACTTCCTTATGGAAGCATATGATGGTTTCATTGATATTGTCGAAATTAAAAGGCCTGATGGAAATTTGAACTTTTGGGCAAAATTAAAAGACCATGATAATTATGTACCTGATCAAGATTTGGTGAAAGCCATCACCCAAGCTTCCAAGTACATTTATGAAATAGAACGTGAAGCAAATAGCATTAAATTTTTACAGCGGGTAGGTGGTGTAAAGACAATTAAACCGAGATGCGTTTTGATTTTTGGTCGTTCAGACGATTGGGATGACGAACAAAAGGAAAGTTTCAGAATACTTAACTCAAATTTTAATAACCTAAGCATAATGACATACGACCATGTTTTGGAAAGAGCAAAAAGAATTATTCGATAAAAAGAAAAATATGAACCAATACTATAAGTCCTTAATACTTCCACCACTCAAACTTCTGGCAGGAGGACTGAAACACAAATACAGGGATTAAATGAAAATTTGAAAATCGAATTTTCATTTAACAGGAAAAGTATTTTTATTAACAGTTTTGTGCTGCGAAATCCGCCACTGCGACAAGAGCCAACCTCTTGTGCGGAACTTAAACGTAACATATGGACGAAGTAAAACTATTTGAAGATTTATTGACAGACAGCGAACGAATAACCTATTCCAATAGCGAGGATTTTGACTTGATTCGGGATAGGGCAAAATTGTATATTCGAAAAGTTTTTGGCAATGACAGCCACTATTTGAAGGATATTGAATCAATAGGCTTTCTGCCGCCAATTATCATAAGTGGAGTAGATAATGACTACCCATACTACTTTGAACTTGGATTAAAGCAATTCAAGCGAATAATAAGTATCATGATTGAGGATTTAAAGTTAAGCACCAACTATCCCCCTTCAACTACTACCACAACAACAATACCTGCTACTATAGCACAACCGGGTAAGAGACATCCATTAGACGGTCAAACAATTCAAATCTTACTTGCATCCCCTTCTGACGCCACTTCAGAAAGAGAGCTTTTGTTTAACTCACTCGAAACTAAGTTTAGGAGAGACGGTTTCGAACAACAGTGTGGAAAAAGAATCATCGTTCGGGGATGGGAAGAATTAGCAACTCAATCTGGCTATGGTCAAGACATAATCAATATTCAACTCTTATCAAAAGTGGATATAGTAATGGCTATTTTCAAACACAAACTGGGTACACCAACATTTGACCTAACCACTTCTACCGAAAGAGCCAAATCTGGCACAGCGGAAGAACTGTTGTATGCTATAAATAATCGCTCATCAAAAAATCCTCCACTTGGAATGGCATATTTTTATTCCGAGGCGCCAAGCATGTCTTTCGAATCTGTAGACTTCCGAAAGTCAGTTGAAGAGTGGAAGAGATTAAAAGAATTCAAGAGCGAAATAAAACATAAGATTCTTTATAAAGAATACTCCTCACCAGAGCAACTTTTGACTATCTCATGTAAGGACATTGCTGAAAATATCAAGAATCATTTTGAGTAGCATGCAGTGCACAAAACCGGTTTTGTATTTTAGCATTATTGGTTGCTCTTACCATCATATGACCGGTTCGCAACCAAAAGAGCAAAAATCTTACCGAGTACGACAACATCGCCGGAGTAGGGGGTCAATGTGACCGGAATAATCTCAATGTGAATAAAATTTTGTGGACTGTTTTTGACCAAAAGAAAATTACCCCTATTTTTGGACACAAATTGACCAATATACGGTGTTGAAAAATTTTACAACTTTCGGAGAACATCTCAGGACGATCAGAGAAATCAATGGCTTGACCTTACGTGAAGTTGCTACAAGTTTATCTCTTGACACTTCTCTCCTTGCAAAAATTGAACGCAATGAAAGACAACCGAATCGACAACTAATAAAACAACTTGCCAACTTTTTTAAAGTAAATGAAAAAGAATTGGTTGATGAATTTCTTAGCGACCAGATCGTTTACAAAATTTTGAATGAAGAAATAGATTTAAACATTTTAAAAGTCGCTGAAAGCAAAATCAAATATCTAAAAACTCAAAATGGCTAAATACAACAGGAATATAACAGAACTTAAAACCAAAGCCGCATTGTGGTGGCCCGAAGAGTTAAAAACGAAAAATGCATTAGCAAATGTTCTTCCTTTACTTCTAAAAACTCAAGATGACTTTTTGCATCTTATTGTTTTAAGTAAAAATGATCCATTTCAGCTTTTTGATTTAATTAAAGTTGCCAAATATCCAGCCAATCTCTTCCTTAAGCATTTAGCTGTATTATCCGATTATGGAGGAGAACCCATTCAACGCTTAGGTCGTTCTTTCAAAGACATTTTTCCGAAAGGTAAAGGAACCAATGGAAAACATTATTTCGATTTCATTTGGAAAGAAAATTCGTATAGGTACAAGTTCAAAGCCTTACCTGTAAATGGACTAAATAGTAAAAAGCTGTTCATTGATGGTTCAGGATTAATTGTAGAAAAAGAATTAGACGATTTAACGTGCGATATGATTGCCCTTTTATTGTTTGCTTCAACCTCTGATTATGCTGAACATGCTAGTTTAACCGCCTGTGAAATTGGAACTATGCTGGGTGATGAGGAAACTTTAATAAAATTCGTAAAGCAGAGATATATCATTGTTAGTAAACAAACAAGTGGTGCAACTGCAAATAGTTTAGGCCAATTAGCACAAACAGAAATAGTAAATTTCCTAACCAAAGAGCTTGGAGACAAATACAAAATCATTCGTAACGGTTATATTAGTGTTGACGGTTATGACAAGAAAGGCGGAATGCCTTTTGACTTAGTCGTAGAAAAAGGAAGGAAAAAAGCTGGTATTGAAGTTAGCTTTCAAGTTACCACCAATAGCACCATTGAAAGAAAAGCAGGACAGGCTGCTGACCGACAAGCATTACTTCACAAAAGCGGTTATCATATTGTGTATGTTCTTGACGGAGCAGGGAATTTCCAACGTTCATCTGCAATTTCTACTATTTGTAATCACAGCGACTGTACAGTAGCATACACTTTTGCAGAATTTAAAGTATTGTCTAACTGGATAAAAAGTGTGTTATGATAAAATTCATTGATTTATTCGCAGGAACCGGTGGTATTCGTTTGGGTTTTGAACAAGCGTGTAAAAAGTTTAATTTAAAAACTGAATGTGTGTTTTCATCAGAGATTGATAAGAATGCGTGTGCATCTTATGAATTAAACTTTGGACACAATCCCTATTCAGACGTTAAACAAGTCGAGGAATTGCCCCCTTTTGATTTTATGTTAGCAGGGTTTCCTTGTCAATCGTTTTCATATGCAGGAAAACGCAGAGGGTTTGGAGAAACGAGAGGAACGCTCTTTTTTGAAGTCGAAAGACTACTCGCTAAATACAAGCCGAAAGGCTTTTTATTAGAAAATGTTAGAGGGCTTACAACACACGATGAAGGACGAACTTTTGAAACAATTATCCATAGTTTAAAAAATCTTGGTTATAGTGTCAACTACCTTTTATTGAATAGTAGCAACTTTGGTGTTCCTCAAAACAGAGTCAGAATTTACATACTCGGGACCTTGGAAGAGCCAATAAAAATGAAGCTTTTATCTGACGTTGGAGCTTCTGACTCACATAAATTCAAAGAACAAAACGGACAACCTTCACTTTTTTCAGAACCTAAAACAATAAGAGTTGTAAAGGATATTCTTGAAAAAGAATTTCCGGAAAAATACGAATGCACAAAAGACTTTGTAAATAAATTAAAAAATGTAGTTGGTGAAAATTTATCAAAGCTTCACGGATATAGACTTATTGATTACCGAGGTGGGCAAGCAATTCACTCTTGGGAATTAGGAATAAAAGGAAAATGTACAAAAGCAGAGATCGAATTTTTAAATCTTCTAATCGGAAACAGACGAAAGAAAACCTTTGGCACTCATCAGGACGGAAAGTCATTGACAATTGAGCAAATAAAAACATTTTACAAAAAAAATGATCTTGAAAATATTTTAGCCTCATTGGTAGACAAAGGGTATTTAAGTTCTAATGAGGGAAGATATAATCCAGTTGCTGGTAATATGTCATTTGAGGTGTTCAAATTTCTTGACCCCGAAAGTATTTCTATTACACTGACAGCTTCTGATACAAACAGACTTGGAATTGTTCAAAACGGAAGAGCAAGAAAAATGACGCCGAGAGAGTGTGCAAGACTTCAAGGTTTCCCAGACACGTATAAACTATTAGAAAACGATAACGCAGTTTATAAACAAATGGGCAATGCTGTTTCTGTTCCAGTAATTGAAGCAGTAATTACCGATCTCATTGAAAACAATGACATATTTATTGAGAAAAAAGCCAACGCTTCAAAGACACACAATCTGGTAACTCGCACAATGCCAACGCTTGCTGTTTTGCCTCAGGCGGGGTGAAGTGTAAACATGTAGTTTAGTGCTTCTGTTCAAGATAAGTACTGGGTTAACAATTTTGTGGCCTGAAATCCCGCGCAAACGCTAAGCGGTAATACGTTAGGCCCAATTTTAAAAAGAGAATGGATACAATTGAATTTCATAAATCAACAGCAAAAGAACTCATTGCAATCAAAGACCGAGTTAGAAATCTAGTAAATCATTGGGGTGAAGATGGACGACACCAAGAAGCTGTTATAAAGACAATGATACAAAGATTTCTACCTGAAAAATTTAAAATCGGTAGTGGATTTGTCGTTCGACAAACTCGTGAAAGAGGTAATCATGAGCCGTCAAAGCAAATTGACTTAATAATTTACGACACTTCGTATCCAATATTATTCAAAGACAATGATTTTGTTATTCTGACTGCCGACTCTGTATTAGGTATTATCGAAGTGAAAGCAAATGCTAAGAATCAAAATTTAAGAGAAATTGTCAAAAAGGCAAATGAAAATGGAAAATTCATTTTTGACGCAAAAGGTGATAAAAGAAAGCCATTATTTAATGGTATTTTTTCATATGAATCGACTTTAAACAATGTTGAAACAATTGCTAATCTTATAAAAAAACCGTGGGATAAATTAGATGACAATAAGTATTTGTATGGAGTCAACCATATTTCATTTAATCAGGATTGGTTTTATAAATTTTGGAAACACGAATTTAGTGATGGTAATGTGCCACATTACTTGTATGAAATTACAGGGCTTTCGTTTTCCTTTTTTATCTCAAATTTGATGGACTGGATAAGTGGGACTTCGGTTATTGAAAATAGTAGCTTATGGTTTCCTGTTGACAAATCAATTCAAGTTAGAAAAACATTTTAAACAGAAATTATGAAATATATTCAACCGGAAGTATTTTTAAATTCATACACTTGCCCCCATTGTTGGACAATTGCTAAACAGGATTGGTGGATAAGAAATTGGAGAGGTTCTCAAATTACTGGACAAGATGAAACACAACACCCGTTGAGAATTGGAACTTGTCAACATTGTAACAAAACCACTTTATGGGTAATGGATAAAATGTATTACCCTGACAGTGGTAATACTCCGTTCCCTAACCCAGAAATGCCAGATTCGGTATTAAAATTATACATAGAGGCATCCGCTGTCAGTTCAAAATCACCAAGAGGAGCAGCCGCATTATTAAGACTATCCATACAAATATTATGTAAAGAACTTGGCGAGAGCGGCAAGAATATAAACACAGATGTTGGTAATCTTGTAAGAAGGGGGCTGCCGGAAATTGTTCAACAATCATTAGATATTGTTCGAGTAACAGGAAATGATGCTGTTCATCCTGGACAGATAGATGCTGACAATCCACAGACTGTAGGACAATTATTTGACTTAGTGAACATTATTGTAGAGTATATGATTGCTTTGCCCAATAAGGTAAGCGGTATTTATAACGGATTACCCGCAGACAAGGTAAAAGGGATAAAAGAACGAGACAGTAAATAGAAAAACAGGTGCTAACAACTAGGGTTTCGTTGTCCCGATTTACCAGGTAACAATAAAATAGCTATTGAACGGAGCCTGCCTAATGGAGTTATAGATTTGATATTATTGAGTAATAGAATTAAACATCTCCTATTTCACATTTGCCTTCAGCCTTTGTACTTCTTCCTCCAGCATTTTAATGTATTTATCTTTATAGTCATCAGTATGGAAGTGCATGTGCTCTGCTTTTGCTCCTGCACCTTGCACAAGATTGTTATTCTGAATATTGAATATTTGTGATGTATCGAAGTTCAGTATCTGCGAAACATCAACTCCTAATAAATTGGCTATTTCGCTAAGCCGTGAAATTGTAAGATCAATTTCAGAGCGTTCTATTTTACTATAATTACTCAAACTCATATTTAGATCACTTGCAAGCTGCTCACGAGTTATGTTTTTTAGTTCTCGAAGTTTTTTTATGTTTTCGCCAATGTTACGCTCCATAATATGCCATTATTTGTCATAAAAATACTAAAATACAACCTCATAAAACGCAAGATTTTAGGGGTTGAAGATACTTTTAACCCAAAAAAATGAAAAAGTTACCAATCTCCATTTTGCTGTTTTGCCTTATCTATTTATCAAGTTGTACTAAAGAAGGACCAGCAGGTCCAACGGGACCAACCGGACCACAGGGGCCAGCAGGACCAGCGGGTTCAGTTGTTTATACGCGCACATTTACTATTTCACCAAATCAATGGACGTGGAATAGTAGCAATTATTTATTCTACGTAGATGTATCATTCCCAGAATTAACTTCTTCATTTCTATCTAATGGAGCCGTGATTGGATATAAAAATGCATCAAATACGGATCTATGGCTTTCTTTACCGAATACATTTTACCCGACTATTGGGTCAAATCTGTCATATACATGGGAAATTTCATACGTCACTGCCGGAACAGTTCGCTTAAGATTTGTGTGGTCTGATAGTCGTCAGTCTGCCCCTACAACAACAGAAACATTTAGATTAGTTGCAATCGGTAAATGATGACAATGGTTTAATAAACTCATTAAAAAAACCTTGTCGCCTTTAATAAATAAAATTTATCAATATGACTGCTCACAAGAGAATAATTGGATTAACTATCTTGATGTTACTTTATTTATTGGATGTTAATGCCCAAACAGACAATAATAATATATTTTCAAAGTTAAGAATAACAACATCTGGAGATAATATATATTATTACGATAAATCATCACCAAATACAACATACCAGAAAGCCTTTTACATTTATGTAATAAAACCTAATGCCGCTCCTCCTTATCTAACGGTTCGATTTCAATATAGTGGGTCAAGTAAAATTAATGCTTACGCATATAATATAACTGCGGATAAACATAATGAATTCAGAGTTACACCACCAGACGGTCAGATTATTAAAGTATCTGATAATAATTACAATGATTTCAGGAGTTATTGTGATTTAAAGGTTGGTCCCAGTTTTCTCAACTTTCTGAGAGTGCTCATTAAGTCTGAAAACCCAAAGATTGAATATTTAGGAATGGACGATAATGTAAAGGTGAAGATTACGAACAATGAAATCAATGCTATTTCTAATGTGCTTGATGCCTATGACGCATTATTAGAAAAATAGATTTGAATTTCTGTACATGTGAGGCTTAGATAATTGCTTTATATTTCTTCAATGTCTTTGCTTTATCAATGATCTCCGAAAAAAGATAGAACACCCGCCCACCCATTCTATGTTCTTTGATGAGTCCTTGTGCTGTCCATTTGGCTAGTGTAGTTTTAGATATTTTTGGTACAAAACGTTCACAGGCTTCTTTAGGTGAAAGAAACTGATCTTTTTGCTTGTCAAGAATCTGAGAGAGTTCCTGACGCACAATTTGCCTTAGCATCGGCTCAAGCAATTGACCCATCTGCTCAACAGTAATACCATTTAATATAATAGGTGCAACAGACATCTATTTATATTCTTCTTCTTTCATTTTATGATATCTACGGAAAAAGTAAATCACAGCTGTTAAAGTCCCAATTGTTAAAAACCACTTCCATGCAGTGCCGGATGATTTTCTTTGTAGAGGAAGACTAGAGTTTATAGGTGCGGGCAGAGATGAAGAAATAGGTGCTGGCGGCTTTACAGCTAATGGCATTGGGGTTGGCGAAGGTGGGGCAACTGTAGCCATTGGTACTTGAGTTGATACTAGTTGTTGCAGAGCAGAGACAGTAGCACCAGGTACAGTAGATACTTGGGTTGAAGAAGATGCAATTCCGATAACTGTAGACGGAGTTCCCAATTTCAAACCCTTCAACTTCGCCTCTATCTCCGAAGGAAATGGTGGCGGTGCAGTACTTAATAGCGACATAAAGTCGTTTCTTGTTGTTAATGTATGTTTTATAATTTCCATATTCGTATAGTTTTATCATTAAATAATATGTATGTATATCGAATCATATTAAAGGCAACATAGGTTTCAATGTTAGTAGTGCCCGTGCTCAAAAGCCAGTTAAAATCCCTTGCAAGAAGATGCCTATAATTAATATACTTGTCTGATCCATACTCCATGAACAAATCATGTAGGATTATATCATTGTTAAGCAAAACATGACTAGCTCTATGGATTCTTCCTCGTTCTTTTTCTCTTTGACGCTTTGCTTCTTTCTTACAATAATCGCTACAATACTGACTTGACTTGCTTTCTAATGGTATAAGGTCATCGCACCATTCACATAATAAATTATTATCTATTGCCATAAGGCAAAACTAAAACGATATTGAGTTATGATGCAAGGATTCATAGTACGAACTTTAATAACTAGTATACTAATGTTACAAAGCCTCGTATGATTAGTGTGTTTTTGTTATTCTATAAGACAACAAAATCATTTAGGCAAATACAAATCCCAGTTAACAGGCCATCTTTTAGGCTCTGCCCCAGTTATATTTGATAGTATTTTTGTAAGATCATGCCTAGAGTTTAAAGCTGCGGTATAATCTTCTATGAAATGAGCAAGAAACAATATATAGTCGGCCTTATCCTGCGATGTAGTGGAGTTTTTCACATAAAATTTATGGATTGCATAATCAATCACCTTTTTACTTCTTATCGTGTTGTAATTTAATTTGAATTTCTTTTCTAGTGGTGCCTGCGGAATGGTAAGTCCATTTTGAAAAATGGTGATGTACTCATCTTTTAAAAGAAAAGAATTTTCTTCATCTCGTTCTTCATACAAAAGAGTAAAGAAATGTTTGATTTGATCTTCAGAAAAATTACTTGGTATTTTATACCCTTTTTTTCTGGAAAGAAAATCAGACCATTCTGTTATGATATCTTTAGGCTCTTTTTCTTTATTTGAATTTTTTATAATCCAGTCGTCGATAATTTCAGGCAATTGCCTGAAATTGGGAGCGATTTTCGACAACTCTTTCAAAAAAGATATATAAAAATCTAAGTCCCCGTAAAAATTATCAAATAGTTGGAATTCGAAGAATTTATGTAAATAATCAGGGGTCTGTGTTCTAATCTCGTCGATTTTTATTATAAAAAATAGAGGAAATGTTTTTATGGTATTTTCATCTCGGAAAATTCGCATAGCCACATCTAAATCATAAATGTCATCTTCCATGAAATAGAACTCGGGGATCAGCTCAGGTTCATTAGAATATGATAAAAGCACATATTGTTTATAATAATCTGTTTCGGATTCTGATTTTAATAAAAATGGCTGATGTCCCGCTTTGATTAAAATATCTCTAGCTGCTACTAATATTTTATATGGATCCAATCCGGTGCTTCTAACGGCTCTCTGGTCATTAAAATATTCGATTAAGGAATTTAGTTCGAGATGAAAATCGATGTGCATGGTATAATAATTTCTAAAGTCAACAGCAAGTAAATTAAAACCCAACAATAGACAACAAATGATATTTGGAGTCTTTTGTTTAACAGCTAATGGTTGAACATAAGTGCGAACATAAACCCCTTTATTTGCATATAATTAATTAAGTGCAAATATAAATATTTATATTTGCACTTCAAGAGTAAACACACAAAATGCGTCTAAGCGATTTTAAAGCCGGAAAAAAGGTTCAGAGATATCAATACAAGAGCTTTGAACCCAATGTAGTGAATATTGACTGGCAAATAGACAATGACGAACTAATTATGTTGTTGAGCCAGGCAAATATTAAACTTGGCGAGTTAAATGCCTTTTCACAACTGATACCTGATGTGGATTTTTTTATAAAAATGCACGTGATAAAGGAGGGTACAAAAAGCAGCCGTATAGAAGGTACGCAAACCAATATTGACGAGGCCATACAAAAGAAAGAATATATACAGCCGGAAAAAAAGGACGATTGGCAGGAAGTACAAAACTATGTGCAGGCAATGAACCAAGCCATCAATAGTTTGAAGAAGCTTCCTTTAAGTAACCGCTTACTAAAACAAACACACAAAACGTTATTGCAAGGAGTAAGAGGCAAACATAAATTACCCGGTGAATTTAGGCAGAGTCAAAACTGGATAGGAGGGAGTAGTCTGGCTGATGCCACATTTATTCCGCCGCATCAAGATAGTGTAGCTGATTTAATGGCCGACCTTGAAAAGTTTCTGCACAACGAAAATACTCCCGTTCCCCATTTAATAAAAGTAGGAATCGCCCACTATCAGTTCGAAACCATTCACCCATTTTTAGATGGCAATGGGCGTATTGGACGTTTGCTAATAACGCTGTATTTGGTGAGCAATGATTTATTGCAAAAGCCCACACTTTACTTATCCGACTTCTTTGAAGAAAACAAAGCATTGTATTACGATAACCTTACCAGAGTGAGAACTCATAATAATTTAACACAATGGCTAAAATACTTTTTAGAAGGCGTTCGCAGCACTTCCGAAAACTCCATTGAAACATTTAAAAGTATTATAAACCTGCGAAGCAAAACCGAGCATAAAATTGTTTCATTAGGGAAAAAGCAAGCCTTGGCAAAATCGTTTTTACAATATTTATATAGTAAACCCATTACCGATGCTGCAGATGTGGCTACATCATTGGATATAAATGTTTCAACAGCCCTACGATTGATAGACGATTTTATTAAGCTGAATATCTTAATTGAAGTAACAGGCTATAAACGTAACCGGATATTTACTTTTGAAGATTATATAAAATTATTTAGATAAAAGTTTGGCCTCTGTCGTTAATGGAAGAGAAGTATCTTGACTTTAGAATATTTTGAAGCTCTTGACTTGACATGTTACTGTTTTAATTATTGAGCTGTGCCTAATGGTGTTGCAGCTAACGGTTTCTGGCTTTGCATTCGGGCGGGTTTCGAAAGCCAAACTTGTAGTCAAGCACCAAAGTAGGAAGGGGCGCAATGCCTGATTAAAGCACATAGACCAACCTAAAGCAAAACCCGTGTTACCAGCTGTTATTGTCATATGTTTTTCATTATGTTTTCGGTATTTCTGTTAAGTCGTCCAGCAAATGAATACCAATTTCTATAAATACTTGCAGAAACTTTTTTTACGTTAATTTCGTACTTTTCACGCAAATACTTTTGAATAAGCCAAAGACAATTGTTTATCTTTTTGGTCATTATGAATTTGTCTCGATTAGGTATAAAATGGGTGTCAATAAAACCATTTTTTAATTGTCGGGGAACACTGTCTAAATTTTGAAACCAATAACCTTCTTCAGTGGAGTTATTAGCATTAATTCGCTTTATCTTAAATAAATCTGCCCAATCGTTAAATTCAGCTTCTAAGATGTAAAATAACTCTTCATTTACAATTGAAAAGTCAAGGTCGCTATGTTGTCCAAAGGCTCTCCCATAGTCTGGTAGTGGACTGATTGAAAAACCAGTTTTAGCACTTCCAATTAATTTTACTTCAGTAGGAGATATACCAAGTTTGTCAGCTAAATATTGCGTGATTTGTTCATACAAGATTGGTTTATCTTTAAAAGCAAATGGTATGTTGTTTACTATAAAATGTCTGATTAGTGATTTTTTTTCATTGTTGTCAATATTGTTGTAGTAGTCCTTAAAGTCAGATGGAGCCGAATAGCAGCTATTTAATGAGTTAGCCGTTTCTGATAAGTTTATATAATTTCTAATATCAACCATGTATTTTAAAGTATTTTCGATTTGAATGATTATTGTAAAGTTTTATTAAATGCTGTTTCCTGATTTCTATTTGTCGAAAACGATTTTGATTTGGGTTGCTAGGTTGCGGATATTTTATTCTAGAAACAATTTCTGCGGCTTGTTCAATTGGTATTGTTTCTCTGTAAACTATGCCGAGTTTTGAAAATGTCTGCTTCAATCCATTCATTCCTGCTCCATAATAAGCGACGTTTAGGTAAATTTTTGGAATTGCGGTTTTCGGTATTATACTCGAAACAGTTGTTGAAAGTAGTATTTCTTGAATTTTTCTTTTAAAAGACTTTTCAAAGTCATTTGTCAATACCCTTACTAATTGTTGTTCTATTGTGCTTGCGCCTTCAATTTTTTTGTAAAATATTCTATTTTTTACTGCTCTAATAATTGCAATAAAGTCAAAACCTATATGATAATGAAATCGATGGTCTTCTCCTGAAATCAAGATTTTAGAAAGCATACTATAGTTTTTCGTTTCGTCAACTTTCACGACTTCGTATTCCACAAGTAATCTGTCTCGAAGTTGCTCGAATTTTTTGTTGTATAGTCGTTTAGCAATATGTCCTAGCAATGTTCTCAAATTTTCGTTGTCCGTCTTAAAATGGCTGGTAACGGTTTCAGCCTTTGCACCAGGCGGGCTTTTGTAAATATATTTATCTTTTTTCGCAGTGAAAGGGCTATCATTACGAAGCTCAGACCAGCAATGCCACTCGTTATATTCCGGCTAGTGTAAAGGCGCTGTTGAACTAAACCTTCGGTAGCTCTTGTTATATGTTTGTTTACTTCGTGAAGATAAAAAACTATAACTATGACAAAAAAATTACCGGAGGAACTTAGAGTAAACAAGTTTCTTCACCGAGCATGTAATGAAGTAACCGGCTTCAATGAATTATTATCCCGTTTCCGGCGCAATATCAGCGTACTGGGAAGAAGCTCTAAAACATTTGAGTGCCACTCGAGGTATATCGCCGCCATGGCACTTCATTTTCAATGCCTACTGTTCATAAAATCTCCTGGTGGTATCGATTTTACTAACCCGGATGTATTTTAGAAATGAGTGCTAGGGTTTGCAATCGGGGCAGGATAAGATGTCAAGTTTTATGCGCAAATAACTTGACATTTAAATACTATACCTACCATATGATTCAGAGATATCTTTTTTCTTTTGCAGACTTTATGAACTCTGCAAAATCGATTTTGCCAATTACATAATCCCTGATTAACTCGATTCCTTTGGGTGTAGGTTCAAAGCCTTCAAACATATTTGTTCCAATAGCATTAGCAGTCGATTCTAATGTATTAAGGTCAGCAAATGGAACACCCATGAGTGTAAGATTATTTCTGTCTATTTCTATTGGCTTATACATCCTCCGTTTATGACTAATAAAAGGCACAAAAAATAGGTTATTAATGTCTTTTTTACAACACCCTCTCCCCCCACTTCTTTTTTATATGCTCATTAAATCTTCTGGCGGTATCGAGTTTGCTAACACGGATGTATTTCAGAAAAGAACGTTCAGATTTGTGACCGGTGATTTTCATGAGATCGATGGTGGGGAAACCTTGCAGATAATGATTGGTGGCAAATGAACGCCTGGCCGTGTGTGATGATACGAGTTCAGCCAATGGAACTTTAGGTCGGCTGCTTAATCGTCCCTTTTCAGTAAGCGATGCCAATACACATACCTCTTTTATATAGTTATTGAAGTTCTGGTTGCTGATGGCCCGCGGCAACAGGTTCCCGGTGGGCTTGTATTTATTAAATATGTCAAGTATCACAGGATTACAGGGGATGATGACCAGTTCTCCCGTTTTTTTCGTCATCATTTTAATACAATAATCATCTTCCATTTTCACAATATGCTCCGGACGAATATTGCTGAAATCAGAATAACGGAGGCCTGTCCATGCGCCCACCAAGAATAAATCCCTTACGCGATCCAGCTTCTTACTGGATATCTGCACTTTATATATTTTATCCAGTTCGGCTTCGGTTAAATAAATCTGTTCCGTTTCCTTTTCGCTGTAACTGAATTTTTTATGACGGAAGATCATGTTGTTGGTATACCCTAGATCCACCGCTTCGCCCATAAATACCTTGATGATAGAAATATCTTTGGCAATTGTATTCACACCAAGACCTTTCTTCTCCAAAAAGGATGTATAGGCATAAAAAAAGTTGAGGTCAATATCTTCAAAATCGAGCGACTTCTTACTGTATTGCTGGTATTCTTTCAGATGCTTGGTAACGGCATGATAGTTTTTCAGACTGGATTCACTTTTATTTCTTCCTCTGAATTTGATCTCTCCGTTTATAAATCGTTCCGTTAAAGAAAAAAGGGTGGGTTTATCTGTCGCAACCTCTTCTTCAATTTCATGATTCTTATTGATGAACTTCTTCATCGCTTCTTTAAGCACTTCAGGTTCCGGTATTCCATCCCTCAGCATTTCAGAATAGGTCTTCAGGCAAATCCGTTCCAGGTGATCGAGCAGATCGTTGAGGGAAAACTTACCATCAGCCGTGGTAGCAAGTTTGTTCTTCACCCGCTGCTTCTTTTCGTTCCAGTCGGACGGTCGAATGGTTTGGCCGAAAGAGAAGAATAATCTCCGCTTGTGGTACACAAACTGGAGGTAGATCACCGAGAAACCATTTTGGTCTTCGGGCTTTAATCGGAAGTGAACTACGGGCTGTCTGGGCATGTTGGTGTAGGATTCGTACACCAAAGATATTAGGTTTCACTAAAAGTTTCACTAAAACTTAAATTCGTTGATTTTTCGCATTTCAAAGGAAAAATATAATCATTGATTTTCAATGATTTAGTGCTAATTTGATATTTTAAATATCAGCGGAAATTAAAATGTTACTGTTCTCCCCCTACAGCAATAAAATGCCCATAACTAATTTATTTTGAATTGGTTATGGGCTTTCTTGTTTTCAATCAGTTTCACAAAGAGGAAAAGTCAAAAAATTCCACTCCATAAATAGGATAAGGTGTGAGGTGTTTACTTAGCATCTTTGTAACAGATGAGCTTCCCTTTAAAATATATACTACACCTCGACGATCATGTGGTGTTCCAGAATGGGATTCAGAAAGTCATTTCTGATATAACTGATGATTACCGCTGCGTAATACAATCAGAAAATCTCAAATGGTTTGAATATAGATCTTCTGATACATCATGAGAACATTTAGGCGGAATTTCAGGTTTTTATGCCAAATGCCCAATATGTAAAACAAAGCTTAATGAAAGAATTATAGTAATAAATTGATATACTAAAAAAATAGCTTAATTTATAAATATGAAACCCTACAACAAAACCTCCACCAACCCCTTCCTATGCGATGACTGCCAGCAATTAGGTTACTGTCGTAAAACCAGAGAAGCTTCCGTAGAAGATCTGCTTGCAAAACATTACCAGTATCTTTCAGTTCCTAATAAGGAGTATCATTTTATGAAGGATGCCGATATCATTAATCTGGTACCCGTAAAGACTACTGTTAAAGATTACTACTCAACCGCAGGAAGGAAACTACAGCAAGCACACGATCTCTTTCACCAGGATGAGTTTGAGCAGGCAAGCTATTTGTATAGAGATCTACTGATGCAACGAGTAGATTATAATGAAGCTGGATTAGGATTGTCTGTATGTTACTACTTTATGAAACAGTATGATGAAGCCGCATCTATTGCAACTAGCATTAGTCGATTTTCCTATAATGATCACTTGTCTTCATTTTTAGATGCGTGTGAGCGAGCTGCAAGAGAAGTTGAGAAAAATAAAACTTCAACATCTGAATCAAAGCAGTTGCAAAAAAATGAAATATTGCAAACCAATTGTAATAATGCATAATCTCAGTTTATGTTTGATTTGGAACTTGTTAAAATGCGCTATGCGAGAATGGAAAATGAAGAACTGCTCTACCTCGTTCATCATAATAGTCATGGATTAAGCACAGAAGCTATATCAGCACTTTATAAAGAGTTCCTTAAGCGTGACCTTGATATAAGTATATTTCCGGAGTTAAGAGCCTTACGAATATCCAAGCCGTCAAGAGAAGAAGAAATTATACAAAAAAATGAAAATGCCTACATAGCCTATTTACAACAAAAATGTTTACACGATATATCAAAAGGACAATCATTAGATGAACTGTTTAATAATCTGCAAAAGGCAGGTCTTCGGAATGGAGAGTCGCTTTATATAATCAATTCAATCCAAGATTATACCAAAGAATTAGAAAATAATAATGATATTGAAATGATGACAGGTGCCGCTATCTGCTTGCTGGGTGTTTTCTTAATTGCACTTCTGTCATCTACTGAAAATCAGAATTTTTCTTATACCGGGCTTTTATTAATTTTCATTGGAGTTATTAGAATGTGTATAGGATTTATTAAAAATAGTAATCTCATCAAAGAAATTAAACTGTTTAAAGAAACTGAAATGCCATACTTAGGTAATATGGAAGAGAAGAGTTTAATAAAATAAATACGGTATAAATCCTTTTAAAACTACCAAAGAATAACGCTCAATCTACCTTTTAAAGAATTTGTTAAATAAGACAAATAACCGGTAATACGGTTGCAATCTAAAAATATATCTTCCTGTTCTGCGTTTATTTTAAAAGATTATTCACCTTTAAAAATCGTCTTATGAAGAAATTACTCATCATTGCCGCAATTATCATTTTACATCTCAACGGTTTCTCCCAATTTTTTGATGCTTCCATTGATGGAGCATTACCGGGTTGTGAAAAAGATATTGTAACTCATTTTGAAAAGAAAGGATACAATGTTGTTAAAGACATTGCATATCCTAAGGAACTTGTTTTTATGATGGGAATATTAAGACAGGAAGGAGGGCAAGGGAAAAACTATCCTGTACTTATTCACCTGACAAAGGAAGACGCTTCTGATTTCGTGAAATCAATAGCTGTGTATTTCGCTCCTGAATTTGTTTCTGAATTTGATCAGCACAAACAAAAGATTCAAGATAAATTCGGATTGCCAATAAGTAATGACAACAAAAAAGCAGTGTGGCAGATAGGTGACTACAAATACATCATTGGATTGGATAAAGATGGAATGTTTCATGAGGTTAATTACAATAAAACACTATAAAGTATCCAATGCTCCTGTATAGGTGCGTTTTAACGTATTACCTTTCAGGCGCTTACGTCTTAAATCTGTAAGCTTTCAGATAAAATTAATTAAGTTGATGCTATACTAGCTTTGCTTTTAAACGAATAAAATGTCGACTAAAAAAGCAAATAAGGATATACAAAAAGCGAATCCTAAAAATAGTATCCAAAAAGTCATGCCAAAAAAAGTTACAAAGAATGCTTTGTTTCTTGATGATTTTCGAAAACCTATAGATGTACTTCTATATCATGAGGATGCTGAGCATCTGATTTTATATGAAATCTTGAATTGGGAAGTGGTTAAATCATACACAGAATTTGTTCGCTATATAAAAATCAATGGCATACCAGATATAGTTTCTTTCGATCATGATTTGCATAAAGAACATTATAGTCCATTAATGTATGACGGCGATAGCTATAATGCACTTTATAAAACCTTCAAAGAGAAGACTGGTTTTGATGCTGCCAAATGGCTTAATAGATATATCAAACGCAATAATATACCGCTACCAATCATTTATTGCCATTCAAGAAACCCGGTAGGCAAACAAAATATTTTGAGCGTTTTTAGCAGCTTAAAAAGATGATAATATGATTTGTTTTAAAATAAGAAGATTACTTATTCCTTTCCAATTATGAATAAAATATTATCATTTCTCTTGCTTGTCGTAATTCTTATCATTATTTATTCTTTTTTTGATATTCCTTATAAACAAAATATACGCAAACCACCAATATGGTATAATCATATTTGCGAAGCCGCTTATTATTTTGCTGAACAAGAAACTTGGATCTATGATGCCGGATACTATAAAATACCCTATCCCAATGGTGATGTTCCTTCGGGTGGTGCGTGTACGGATGTAATTATACGAGTACTCAGAAAAAATGGGATGGATTTACAGCAACTCATCCATGAGGATATGGCTGAAAATTTTTCAGCCTATCCCAATAAATGGGGTCTTACTCAACCTGATGCGAATATTGACCACCGCAGAGTACCCAATATCATGAAATACTTTCAGCGCAAAGGATATGCCTTACCCATCTCCACTAACTCTTCTGATTATCAACCAGGTGATATTGTTACCTGGGAACTATCACCGGGTGTAACCCATATCGGCATTCTGGTGAACAATCTCGATGTATTTCATAATATGGGGCCTGCTTCCCGCATTGAAAGCGACTTTCTTTTCTCCCATAAAATAATTGGACATTACAGAATTCTATCAGCTTTGTAATGTCAAAAATCACTATCTACTGTTTTTCAATAGGTTATGTTCTAAATCTGTAAGCTTTCAGATAAATTTAAAGGGGTCACTACTGTACGAGCTTTGCATAAAATATTAAATTATGAAAGCCTACAGTATTCTTCGTCCCACTGCTTCTGCTACAAAGCAAACCTTATCATTTATTAAAGAAGAGGGTATCTGGTATGCCGATCTTCCCGAATTCCTTGAACTCGGTCTGGGTTCTAAAGGAAATCTGATGATGGTTGACGGTGCCGATACCTTTCTGGATCTGCTGTCTGATGATGGCGACCGGGTAAAGCTCAAAATGTCAAAACAACCCTTCCAAGGATATAGCGGCCGAATTAAAAAAGTCAGACGTGGACTTAATGCCAAACTGCTTGAAGAGATCGGCCATGCTCCGGTTGATTACGGAGCATACTATCAGGCAATTGAGTATAATCACAAACCTTTTGAACATCAGCTCTGGCTATGCCCGGTTACTGAATATGTATTCGGTGAATATCCGAATGAAATCTTTTTCTCCACCATTAAATATTAAAACAATGAAAAAAGAAAGAACCATCTACCACCTCATCGTGGACCGCAGCGGATCCATGAGTGATTGTATCGAAGCCACTATCAATGGTTACAATGAACAGCTGAATCGCATCCGGGCTATGCAGACTGAATTTCCGAGTCAGGACATCCGTATGGGTTTGACTATGTTCAATACCCGAATCGATATGCAGGCCGTTGCTAAAGACTTAAAAAATGCCACCACTTTATCCAGAAATAACTATGTCCCCGATGGAGGAACCGCTCTTTACGATGCTATCGGTCAGAGTGTTTTGCACCTGGAAGAATCTTTTGGGAGGCAATCAGATATCC